>JBEKOX010000040.1:0-28045 GCA_049521335.1 Chitinispirillaceae bacterium | reverse complement strand
GGGCACTTGACCGCCTATAATCAATACCTGCTTGCGCGGCCCGCTGTCGACCTCGCGCACCCCCAGGCGGTGCCGCGCGTACCGTTCATCGACCGCCAGTCATGCGTGCACTTCAAGACCGGCGAGTGCGGGCTCTGCTCTCGCGTGTGCGGAGCGGGCGCCATCGATTACGAACAACAGGAGACGACGTTCGAACTTGACGTAGGCGCCGTCGTGCTCACGCCGGGGTTCAAGGCCTTCGACCCTTCGCGGCGGATCGAGTTCGGGTCGACGTACGATACAAATGTGATCACCAATCTTCAGTTCGAACGGATTCTTTCCGCGGCCGGGCCGACCAACGGGCATGTCCGCCGCCCCTCGGACGGAACGACGCCGAAGCATATCGCCTTTATCCAGTGCGTCGGGTCGCGCGATGCGACCTGCGGCAATGATTACTGCTCCTCGGTCTGTTGCATGGCTGCGACCAAGGAAGCGATTCTCGTCAAACAGCACGAACCGGAAACCGCGGTGACCATCTACTACATGGACATGCGCGCCTACGGCAAGGACTTCGACCGGTATTTCAACCGCGCGCAGGAGATGGGAATATCATATGTCAGGTGCCGGCCCTCCTCGATTGAAGAGGCGAATGAAACGAAAAACCTGCGGATCACCTCTATCGACGATGCGAACCGCAGCGTAACGCGGGAACACGACCTGGTGGTGCTCTCGATCGGGCTCGAACCGAGCGCGAGTCTCCGGGAGCAGGTCGAGCGGTTCGGCGTGATGCTGAACCAGTGGGGGTTCGCGCAGACCAGCGAGCTCGCTCCGCTCGACACCTCGCGCCGCGGCGTATTTACCGGCGGCGTGCTGCAGGAGCCCAAAGACATTCCCGACACGGTCATGCAGGCAAGCGCCGCCGCGGCAAGGGCGATGGAGCTTCTGGCCCCGGCGCGCGGAACGCGCGTCAGAACCAAGATCTACCCCGCCGAGCGCGACATCACCGACGAACCGCCGCGCATCGGCGTGTTCGTCTGCCATTGCGGCAGCAACATCGCCTCGGTAGTTGACGTGGAAGCGGTGGTGCGGCGCGCGCGCGAACTTCCCTTTGTCGCATTTGCCGACCATAACATGTACACGTGCGCCGACGACACGCAGGACCGGATGAAGGAAATCATCATCAAGCACCGCCTCAACCGCGTGATTGTCGCCTCCTGCACGCCGCGGACGCACGAGGCGATTTTCCGCGATACGTTGCGGGACGCGGGACTCAACCCGTACCTGCTGGAAATGGCCAACATCCGCGACCAATGTTCGTGGGTGCATTCGGACGAACCGGACAAGGCCACCGACAAGGCCAAAGACCTCGTGCGCATGACAATCGGCAGGGTCGCCGGGCTTCAGCCACTCAGGGAAACGACCGTTCCGGTCAAGAACTCCGCGCTGGTTATCGGCGGCGGCGTCGGGGGCATGACCGCCGCGCTTGCCATCGCGCAACAGGGATTTCCCGTGCATCTTGTCGAAAAGGAAAGCACGCTCGGCGGCATGGCGCGCCGTATCGACCGGACGCTCGACGGCGGCCTCGTGCAGCCGTATCTCGCCGGCCTCATCGATCGAATCGCGACGCACCCGAAAATAACGCTCCACCTGAAATCGGCGGTGAAAAAGGTCGACGGACATGTGGGCGATTTCATCTCGACAATCGTGACGGACGGCAAAAATAACGAGGTCGAACACGGCGTCGTCATCGTGGCGAGCGGCGCTCAGGAACATACGCCGCGTACCTTCGGCTATGGCGCGAGCGACAAGGTCGTGACGCAGCTTGAACTTTCGGACCGCATCGCCCGCAATGAACTCGCGCTGCCGGAAAAGGCTGTCGTGGCGATGATCCTGTGCGTGGAACAGCGGACGGCCGACCGTCCCTACTGCAGCAGGGTCTGCTGCACCACGGCGGTTAAGAACGCGTTGCTCGTGCGCGAGCGCTATCCGCAGGCGCGGATCGTGGTTCTGTACCGCGAAATGCGGACCTATGGCTTCCGTGAAGCGGCCTACCGGGAAGCGCGCGACAAAGGCGTGCTCTTCGTCCGTTACGACGAAAAGCGGCCGCCGGAAGTGACCAGCGATCGCGAATTGACCGTGCACGTTACGGAGGGGGTGATGGCGCGGGAGCTTGTCATGAAACCTGACCTGCTCGTCCTTGCCCCGCCGATCGTGGCCCGCGACGACCGCCGGGAGCTTTCGGAACTGCTCCGCGTCCCGCTCAACGCCGATGGTTTTTTCCTTGAGGCGCATGTCAAGCTGCGGCCGGTGGATTTCGCCAGCGAAGGGCTCTTTTTGTGCGGGACCGCCCACGCGCCGAAATTCATCAGCGAGACAATCTCGCAGGCGAACGCGGTGGCCGCGCGATCTGCCTCGATTCTTTCTCGTAAAGTAATGCCCGTGGGCGCCGAGATCGCCTGGGTCGATCCGGAGAAGTGCATCGCGTGCATGACCTGCGTGCACGTGTGCCCGTACCAAGCGCCGCAGATCGGCGAAAACAACAAGGCCGAGGTGCAGGCGGCCGTCTGCATGGGCTGCGGCAGTTGTACGGCGTCGTGCCCGGCCAAGGCGATTTCGCTGCACCACTATCTCGATGCGCAGATCCTCGGGGCCATCAACAGCCTGCTGAAAGGCACGTTCGAGGACAATCCGGTTGAGCCGTCGTATCCCGAACAGGTCGGGATCGCGCAGCCAAGGTGGAAACGTAATGGATAAAAAACCGATGATTCTTGCCTTCTGCTGCCACTATTGCGCGTACGCGGCCGCGGACATGGCCGGGGCCATGCGGTTGCAGTATCCCGCCAATGTGCGCGTATTGCGGTTTCCGTGCACGGGTAAAATAGAGGAGAACCACCTGCTCGCCGCCTTTGAGCTCGGCGTGGACGGCGTGATGGTCGCGGGGTGCCTCGAAGGCGGATGCCATTTTCTCGAGGGCAATCTCCGGGCCCGCAAGAGGGTTGAGCGTGTCAAGCAGATCCTCGGCGAAATCGGCATCGAGCCGCAGCGGCTGGAAATGTTCAATCTCTCCTCGGCCGAAGGACCGCGTTTCGCGGAAATCGTAAAAGAGATCTGCGCGCGGATCGTCCCCCTGGGGCCGAGCCGGCTGCGCAATGATGCAATGAAAATTGAACAAGGGGTCATCGAAATCGCCCGGCAGGCGGAAATGACCATCAAAGGAGGTCCGAAATGATCGTTGCCGATCGAAAGAGAATTCCTGAAATACGCGATATGGTCAAGAACCATGAGCGGGTCCTGCTCGTCGGGTGCGGCACCTGCGTCACGGTGTGCCTTGCCGGCGGCGAACGCGAAACCGGCATCATCGGCTCCGCGCTCCGCATGTCCCTGAAACTGATCGGGCGGGAAAAGGTCACGGTTCACGAGTGCACCATAGAACGCCAGTGCGAATATGCGTTTATCGACGTTCTGGCGCAACGTATCGGCGATTACGATGCGATCCTCTCGCTCGGCTGCGGCGCGGGCGTCCAGGCGATGGCCGAACGCTTTCCCGGCAAGGCCGTGTATCCCGGGCTCAATACGCAGTTCATGGGAATTCTCGAAAAGCAAGGGGTATGGGGCGAGAAATGCGCTGGGTGCGGCAACTGCCGTCTCGGCCAATACTTCGGCATATGTCCGATCACCCGCTGCGCGAAACGCCAACTCAACGGCCCGTGCGGCAGTTCTCGCAACGGTAAATGCGAAGTCAGCGAACAGACCGACTGCGCCTGGCAGCTCATCTACGACCGGGCCGCATCGCTGAATACGCTGCCGGCGCTGGAACCGATCGCCGTTGCGCAGGACTGGTCGACATCGAATGACGGCGGCCCGAGAACGGTCGTGCGCGAAGACCAGTGTATAGCGGGGATGGGACCGAAGGCGTAAAAAATGCACTGTTAAAAGTGGTGTGGAGTTCGGAGTGAAACGCCGAAATAAAAAGGGAAGTACACTATGATCAAGGACAAGTCAGGCGTCATCAACGTCGACAATCTCGACTCCGGCTTTCGCGATGAGGTCGCTTCCATGCCGGGCGGAGGCAATATCGCGAAATGTTTCGCCTGCGGCACGTGCGCGGCAGGGTGTCCGGTCACGACCATCGACGAAGAGTATAATTGCAGGACCATCATACGCAAGATCCTTTTCGGCATGCGGGAAGAGGTGCTGAAATCACCGGCGATCTGGTTGTGCGTGATGTGCTACCGGTGCTACGCCCGGTGCCCCCAGCAGGTCAACTTCACCGATATCATGCGGGCGCTCCGCCATATGGCGGTCAGGGACGGGTATGCGTCCGCCGACCTGCTCGCGAAAGAGGATGAGTTCGACCGAAAGGCGCAAACGGTGCGGCGCGATCTGGTAAAGGGCGCGGTTGCGGGAAAGAAACCGGCCGTAAAAAAAACGAAGACCAACAAGGCGTAGGGTTTCGGGATTATGCATAAGAAAGCAATGGTGCTGGGCGGCGGCGTTGCCGGGATCCAGGCGGCGCTCGACCTCGCCGACATGGGGATAGAGACTTTTCTCGTTGAGAAAGGGCCCTCCATCGGCGGCCGCATGGCGCAACTCGATAAAACGTTTCCGACCAACGACTGCGCGATGTGCATTCTTTCCCCCAAGCTCGTGCAGGCCGGAAGCCATCCCTACCTTCATATCATCACCAACGGCGAAGTGACGGGGATCGAGGGAACGTCTCCCCATTTTAAGGTGAGCGTGCTCACAAAGCCCCGGTATGTTGACGAAAGCAAATGCACCGGGTGCGGGATCTGCGTCACGAAATGCCCTGTCAGGGCGCCCGATCCGTACAACAGCGGGCTCAGCCAGACCAAGGCCATCCGGATCCCCTTTCCCCAGGCCGTACCCGCAGTCGCCATCATCGATCCCCAGAAGTGCCTTTACTTGCAAAAAGGGAAATGCCGCGCGTGCGAAAAGTCCTGCGGGACAAACGCGATAGATTTCAATCAAAAAGAGACGCGCATGGCGCTCGAAGTCGGCTCCGTCATCCTTGCGTGCGGCACCACGGAATTCAACGCCAGGCTCAAAGGCGAGTACGGCTACGGCATTTTTCCGAACGTGCTCACGAGCATCGAGTACGAGCGGATCCTCAGCGCTTCCGGCCCCACCGGGGGACACATCCGGCGTCCGTCCGATAATAAAGAGCCCGGAAAGATCGCCATCCTCCAGTGCGTGGGATCGAGGGATGTTCAGGCCGGTAATGAACACTGTTCGGCAATCTGCTGCATGCAGGCCGCAAAAGACGCGATCATCACGCAGGAACACCTGCCCGGCGCCCGCACGACGATTTTCTACATGGACATACGGGCCTACGGCAAGGGGTTCGACCGGTTTATCGACAAGGCAAGGGATTTGCACGATACCGTTTTTGTAAACGGGCGCATCGCCTCGGTCGAGAGCGATCCGAAAACGAACGACCTGGCGGTAACGTACATCACGCAGGAGGGCAGGGTTTCCTCCGCCACCTTTGACCTTCTCGTGCTGTCGGCGGGCATCCAGCCTTCGCCGGCGTCGATGGACGCCGCGAAGCGTTTGAACGTCGCGCTCGACGCGGGCGGGTTTGTCAAGGTCGACTCTCTGGAACCCGTCGATACCAACCGCCCCGGCATTTTCGCCTGCGGGAGCGTCAGCGGCCCCAAGGACATCCCGGAGTCGGTGATCGAGGGGAGCGGCGCGGCATCGGCCGCGGCGTCGGAGCTCGGCGGATTGCCGGTCAAGACGATAACGATCGACATCCCCGCGCAGCGGGACCTTCGCGGCGAGCCGCCGCGAATCGGCGTCTATGTGTGTCGCTGCGGGATCAATATCGCGTCGGTCGTCGACGTGCCGGCGGTGGTCAAATACGCGGAAACGCTTCCGGGGGTGCTCTTCGCGGGCGAGCTGATGTTTTCGTGCGCTCAGGATTCGCAAAAAGCAATAATCGCCGCCATGGAACGGCACCGGCTGAACCGGCTGGTGGTAGCCGCCTGCACGCCCCGCACGCACGAGCCGCTTTTCCAGAAGACGCTGGAGCTTTCCCGCGTCAATCCGTACCTGTTCGAGTTCGCCAATATCAGGGAGCATTGTTCGTGGGTGCACCGGCAGGAGCCCGAACAGGCCACCCGCAAGGCGTGCGACCTCGTGCGCCTGGCGGTGGCAAAAGTCAAACTCGCGACGCCGCTCTATAGAAAGAGCATGGGCGTCAACAAGGACGCGCTGGTCATCGGCGGCGGCCTGGCCGGCATGACGGCCGCGCTCGACCTCGCGCACCAGGGGTTCAACGTCGCCCTGATCGAGAAGGAGGCGGAGCTCGGCGGTCATTTCCGGCATGTGCGCACGACGCTTGCGGGAAGGAAAACCGCCCCGTGGCTCGCTTCACTTATCGAAAATGTCGGCAGCCATGCACGAATAAAAACCTACGTGAACGCGAAAATCGCGCGCATTGCCGGCTATGTCGGGAATTTCACCACCGAGCTCGAAACCCCCGCCGTCACCATCAAACACGGCGTCGTTATCGTGGCGAGCGGCGCGGAGCAGCGCGAGCCGACCGAGTACGGCTACGGCCGGGACAACCGGATAGTGACGCAGCGGGATTTCGAAACGATGCTGCATGATGGCAACCAGCAATCCGTGATCGGCGCTTTGAAATCGCTTGTCATGATCCAGTGCGTCGGTTCCCGCGATGATGAACGCGACTATTGCAGCCGCGTCTGCTGTTCGCACGCCCTCAAGAACGCGATCTCCCTTAAAACGATCAACCCGAAGGCCGCGGTGTACGTGCTTTTCCGCGACATCCGCAGTTACGGCCTGCGCGAGAAATATTACCGGAAGGCGCGGGAGATGGGGGTGCAGTTCATTCGTTACGACCGCGACGTTAAACCGAAAGTACAGTGTGCGGGCGGCGCGCTCGGCGTCACCGTCGTCGATGCGATCCTCGGAAAGACTGTCGCGGTCAAGCCCGACCTGCTGGTGCTCAGCGCCGGCATCGTGGCGAATCCCGACAATAAAGGGTTGTCGCAATTGCTCAAGGTGCCGCTCGAGTCGGACGGGTTTTTCCTTGAAGCCCATGTAAAGCTTCGGCCCGTCGATTTCGCCACCGACGGCGTCTTTGTCTGCGGTCTCGCCCATTACCCGAAAGACATCGGCGAGACGATCGCGCAGGCGCGCGCTGCCGCCGGACGGGCGGCCACCGTCCTGTCGAAGGAAACGATAGAGTCCGAAGGCAGAATTTCGTACGTCAGGCCGGAGTGGTGCAGCGGCTGCGGCGCCTGCGTCGCGGTCTGCGCGTACAATGCGATCGAACTCGATCCGATGACGAATGTCGCCGTTATCAACGAAACGCTCTGTAAGGGGTGCGGCGCGTGCGCCGCGTCGTGCCGGGCGAACGCCGTCGATCTGAACGGCTTCAAGAACGAGCAGATACTCAGCATGCTGAGCGCGCTATGATGCGGCAGATGAAAAGAAGACGCAAGGAGCCGTGAATTGACTAAATCAAACGCGACAGCCGAGCCGACGATCGTCGCCTTCCTATGCAACTGGTGCTCCTATGCCGGGGCGGACCTCGCGGGGGTAAGCAGGCTCCAGTATCCGGCGAACGTGCGGGTGATCCGCGTGCCGTGTTCGGGCCGGGTCGATCCGCTTTACATCATCAAGGCGTTGCAGGAAGGGGCCGACGGCGTCCTGGTCGCCGGCTGCCATCCGGGCGATTGCCACTACATAAGCGGCAACCTGGTCGCGCGCCGGAAGTTCGCCATGCTCAGGAGTTTTCTCGAATATGCGGGAATCGAGCCCGAACGCGTCCAGTTCTCCTGGGTATCCGCGTCCGAAGGCGGACGGTTCGCCTCGCTGATCGAGAAAGTCGTTGCTGATGTCAAAAAACTGAAAACGGGGAAAAAGATGGCCGGGGAAAGCAGATCGGCATCGCTTGCGCGATGAAAAAAGTGGAACGATGAATAACACCGAAAAGAAAATGCAAGAAGCGGCGGCGCGTCTTTTGACCGGAGGAAGCGTCGATTGCATCATCGGCTTTGAGAACGGTTCGCTGCCCCGCACGGCGCGACCCTGCTTCGTGCGCAACGCAAAGGACGCCGAAAGGCTGGTATGGAACCAGTGGTGCGTCGCCAACTTGGCCGCCTTTGTGCCGAAGCTGTTCGAGAAACCGCAGAAACCCCGGAAGGATTACAAAACCCCG
The DNA here is from genome assembly GCA_049521335.1 of Chitinispirillaceae bacterium. Taxonomy (GTDB): domain Bacteria; phylum Fibrobacterota; class Chitinivibrionia; order Chitinivibrionales; family Chitinispirillaceae; genus BOG-1184. The sequence goes on along the minus strand of JBEKOX010000040.1, from coordinate 19,857 downwards.
CGCGTCGGTATCGTGGCAAAAGGGTGCGATGGACGGTCAATCGCGGGACTTGTCAAGGAACAACAGGTTCCGCGCGCGAGTATCACCATCATCGGGATGCCGTGCAACGGCATGAAAACCGCGCCGAAGGGCGAAAAAAACAACGTTGCCGGAGAACTCGCCCGCACCTGTATCGAATGCGTCAGTCCCGCCGTGATGCATGCCGATATCGCGATCGAGGGCGAAAGCAGAAAACCGGCGAAAGCCGCCTATCCGCGGGTCAGGGAGTTCGAAAAAAAGAGCGTCGCGGAGCGGTGGCGAATATTTACCGAAGAGATATCCCGGTGCATCCGCTGCAACGCGTGCCGCGAAGCCTGCCCGAACTGTTATTGCAAGGTATGCTTCGCCGATCAGCGGAAACCCTCCTGGGTCTCGCCCGCCGCGCAGGTTTCCGATACAATGGCGTACCACCTGGGCCGGATGTTCCATCAGGCGGGCCGCTGCGTCGAGTGCGATGCTTGCGTGAATGCCTGCCCCATGGGCATCGATTTGCGGCTGTTCACGCAGAAACTGGCGTCGGACGCCAGGGAGCTTTTCGGCTGTGTACCCGGCGTCACCGGCGAAGACGTCCCGCCGCTCAACGCCTTCAAGCAGGACGACAGCGAGAGCTTCATGACCGATCCCGAGGAGAGATAGCGTGAAACAGGCCGCGATAGACGGGAAAAATTTGAAAAAACTGGCAACCGCCATGCTCAAGCAGGGCAGGGTTCGTGGTCCGGTGCGCGATGCCCGGACGGGAAGCGTCGCGCTGGGAGATCTCTCGCCGAAAAACGAGCTCATACTCGATTACGCCAATTTCACTCTGCCGCCGAAGCGCGAGTTCTTTCCCCAGTGTGAAACCATTGCGACCTACGATGCCGACGGGTTCCGGCCGGAGGCCGGAAGCGACAAGCAGATCATTTTTTTCGGCATCCGTCCCTGCGATGTCCGGTCGCTCGGGTATCTCGATAAAGTATTTCTCGATGCGAACTATGCGGACCCGTATTACCGGAAGCGGCGCGACCATGCCCTCATCATATCGCTTGCCTGCGAAAAACCCGGCCATGCCTGCTTCTGCACGTCGGTTGGCGGGGGGCCCGCAGTTGCAGGAGCAGGCGTTGACATCATGGCCTTTAATCCGGGCGATTCGCTTATTTTTGAGGCGGTTTCGAAAAAAGGCGAAGATTTTTTAAAGAAGAACAGGGCATTGCTCCGCGCACCCACGGCCGCGGAAATAAAAAAGAAAAAACAACGGGAGGAGCATTTACAAAATGCACTCCCGGAACTTCGCATGGACGGCGTAACGGACGCGATCGGGAAGAACTTCAATTCCCCCCTCTGGGACGCCATTGCCGAAACCTGCCTCGGTTGCGGCGCGTGCACCTACCTGTGCCCCACCTGCCACTGTTTCGATTTATATGACGAAAAACAGGGAACCGGCGGCAGGATGCTCCGGGTCCACGATGCGTGCATGTTCGCCTCGTTCACCCGCGAAGCGTCGGGCCACAATCCCCGCGGCAGGCGCGGCGAACGGATGCGGCAGCGGGTCATGCATAAATTCGCGTATGCGAAGGAAAATTTCGGCGATATTTTCTGCGTGGGGTGCGGGCGCTGCGTCGTCCATTGCCCGAGCAATATTGATATACGCGAAACCGTTTCCAGGGCGGCCCTATGATCGCGCATGGCGGCAATCCCTATATCGGAGCGCCCGTTCGCATCGAAAAGGTCACTGTCGAGAACGACGAGAAAGACCTCAAGACGTTCAGGCTGGTTTTCCGCGAAACAGCGGACGCGGCGGCATTCAACCACCGGTGCGGCCAGTTCGCCATGCTTTCCGTTCCGGGCTCAGGCGAGATCCCGGTCGGGATCGCCTCCTCGCCCCTTGATAAAGGGTATCTTGAGTTCACGGTCAAGCGCTACCCGACCGGCGTCGTGACCGCCGCGCTGCACGATCTGTCCGAAGGCGCCGCCATCGGCGTCCGGGGCCCCCTGGGAAACGGCTTCCCGATGAAGGAGCTGGAGGGGAAGAACCTCGTCATCGTGGGCGGGGGGTTTGCGTTTACCACGCTCCGGGCGACCGTCCGGTACCTGCTGAACGACGCGATCCGGCGCCGGTATAAGAATATCACGATCCTTTACGGCGCGCGTACTCCCGGCGAATTGCTCTATAAGAGCGAACTCGCGGAGTGGCAGCGGCGCGGCGGCATCGCGACCTACATTACCGTCGATAAAGGCGATGATTCCTGGGGAGGCCGCGTCGGCCTTGTCCCGCTCGTGCTCAAGGACATCGCGCCAAGCTCGGAAAATGCCGTGAGTATCGTCTGCGGCCCGCCGGTCATGCTGAAATTCACCATGCTGCCGCTTCTGGAGCTCGGGTTTACGCCCGAGACCATCCTGACCTCTCTGGAACGGAAGATGAGCTGCGGAATCGGCAAATGCGGCAGGTGCAACATCGGCGGCAGCTATGTCTGCAAGGACGGCCCGGTTTACTCCTATGCCCGCATCCGCCAGCTGCCCGAAAACTGCTTCTGATTTTGCATAACACCTGATCCCCCGGCGTGGCCGCCCCCCTTATCAAGGGGAGATTAAGGGGGGATCATTTCACAAATTCTCCTGCACACCGTTTCAAATTCTTCGTCTATTTCGTTGTTTGTAAATCTTATCACGCGTATCTTATAGGTTGAAAGTATCTCAGATCTTTGCCGGTCGTATTTTTCACCGCTCATCGAAGAATGCTGCCGCCCGTCGATTTCAATGGCAATTCGGCGACTGGCGCAATAAAAATCAAGAATATAATGATCAACGGGCCTCTGTCTGATAAATCGAACTGGATACATTCTCAGAAATTCATACCATAACTTACGTTCCTGCGGAGTCATACTCTTCCGGAGTTCACGAGCTTTGAATACGTTTTCAGGATTATAGGGAAGGTTTTTTCCATTCCAGACAAGCCCGCGTTTTCGAAGCGCATCGCGGTCGAAGATCCCCCGATTTTGACCCCCCGACTTTTTCGCCCCCCTTATAGGGGGGATATCTTTACCTTCACGTATTCGCATGATATCGACCAAATCTGATCTCTTCGCTTTGGTTGCCCCCCTTATAAAGGGGGGATTAAGGGGGGATCATTTTACTTATATGTATCTGCTTCATTTTGTCCATGCAATCTGACCTTGATCCCCCGGCTTCCCATTTTGCCCAAAAAGCAAAATGGACGCATTCTTATAGCCTGGATTGTAGCGGTGTCGCACCCTTATAAAGAGGGATATCTTTACCTTCACGTATTCGCATGATATCGACCAAATCTGATCTCTTCGCTTTGGTTGCCCCCCTTATAAAGGGGGGATCATTTTACTTATATGTATCTGCTTCACTTTGTCCATGCAATCTGACCTTGATCCCCCGCCTTCCACAATCTTAATCTCCTCTTCGGTCAAGCCGTACAGCTCGTAGACCAGCTTGTCGATCTGCCGGTCCGTTGAATCGATCTGCCGGGCGAGAAGGGTCTTTTCCTGGTCGTCGCGGGCGAGGGGGAGCTTTTTATTGAGGTCGAGCATGGAAGAGACGAGGCTAACGAGTTTATTATAACAGGTTTTATCTGAGGGGGAGGAAATGTCGAGAGCCTTAACAGGCAAGACCTCAATGTAAATTATTTTCAGCCGGTAAAACCCACCTTGGACCTTATCACATATATTTGTTAAATAGTAGCGCATTAATTTTGAATTGAGAATGCCAAGTAAATATTTATCAGAGGAGATTATTAATTGATTATTATCATTTCCATAATAACCCCTCTCATCTATTGTGAAAGAAGCAACCTCTGAACTTATCCCAGGCCAAAGTATTTTAGTTTTTTCGAATTCATCCGAATAATCGATAGTATCCTGTATTTCATACCATTTGTACAACCCCGGTTTACGCCCATTCCATTTGTTGCCTTTCCAATTTGCAGGCTTTGGCATCAACCTTTCTTTATAGGGGAGCAAATATTTTTCTATCGCCGGGTAATTTTTGATAGTAATACCATGCTGTGTAAAAATTAAATACCTGTTACTATTAGGCATTTTGTACCTTTTAATGTCTTTTCCTGCCAAAAAAGGCTTTATTATCTCTCCACAATTTCTATCTTCCTTTATCAGCCGTTTCTTCGTTTCCTCATCAATCACGAAGGCTTCGTTCAGTCCGGTTACAACGCCTCGAAATATCTGTCCCTTGACATATTCTCCAAGAGGCGTTCCCCCTGATTTTATCTTTTCGAGAAGTCCCGTACTCTTTGCATCGGCTAAACTCCATCTCTCGGCCTTCAACGATTCTCTATCGATCTGGAAGCTTGTCTGTTTTACATAGTCCGATAAATTCTTGAATTCCAAAGTTTCAACCTTGCAAATAACGGTGGGTTTTTTCTCACGTCTTTTCGACAGCGTGGTAATGCACGTATAGGTAGTAGCATTTTGAAATACCGGGAGGTCGCCAAAATCCACAATCTCATGAATTGTTTGCTCCTTCATCCAGCGCCGCAAGGATTCCCCGTAATTCGTCCGCATCCATTTATTTGCAACGATGAATGAAAAAAGGCCTCTATCGTTCAAAAGATTCACGCCTCTTTCAAAGAAGTAAACATATAAATCCGCTGTACCCGCATACGTCTTAAATTTCCCCGCCGCGTAGTCTTTAAATTTTTCACCAAGCGTTTCCTGTCGCACATACGGTGGATTCCCGATCACCGCATCGAACCCGCCCGCCTTCATGATCTCCGGGAATCCGTCCTTCCCGTCCCAATCGAATGCATTGATCCTGATTTTTTCCTCTTCATCTTCGTAAAGTGCAAGGCTCTCCTGCGCCCCTTCGTAAAAGTCGGACCCGATGAGCGAATTCCCGCACTTTATATTATTTCCAAGGTCCGGCAGCGCCCGCGTGTGAAATAGCTTCAACTGCTGCGCGATGGTCTGCTCGGTTTCGCCTTCGAGAACTTTGAGGAGGAGCGAGAGCTTGGTCACCTCGACCGCCTGGGTGTCGATGTCCACGCCGTAGATGTTGTTCAGGAGAATGCGCTTGCGCTCCGGAGTCGTGAGCCGGTATTCGCCGATGCCGGTTTTGTAAAGCGCCGCGCTTTTGCCATTGGTCCACTTTTCCGGTTCGTTCTTCAAATACCAGTCGCGGTGCCAGTCGAGTAAAAATTGATAGGCCCCGATAAGAAAAGACCCGGACCCGCATGCGGGATCGAGGATACGGAGCTTAGAAGCCTCGCGGGGGGAGATCCCCCCGCCAGAGGCGCCCCCCTTGATAAGGGGGGGAAGGGGGGGATCCAGCAGTTTTCCCACCGTATTCTTGACAATGTAATCCACGATATAGGTGGGCGTATAGAAAACCCCGCCCGCCTTGCGCACTTCGGGCTTGTCCTCCACCTTTGCCTGGTGCCCGGCGGTGAGCCGGATCACCTTGCCGAGGAACTGCTCGTACACCTGGCCCAGAATGTCTGCCGGGAGCACGGAGAATTCATACGGGCTTTCCGGATAGTAGAGGCCGGCAACGATCTCCCGGAGAATCTTGTCGTCGATCGAAAGCGCAAGCGTAACCGTGTCCGGGGCTTCGCCACGGTCTTTCTCCTCGCGGAAGTGAAACAGGCCGGAGTTGTACCGGTCGTCCGCCTCGCGGAAGACGGCGCAGAACCGTTCGTAAATGCGCTCACCGTTCAGGTGGGCTTGCAGCTTGCCGTAGTCTTCGATGCCCCGGTCTTCGCAGATGCGCAGGAAGATGAGACGGTCTATCGTCCGCTGCACCGCGAAATTGACCTGCCGCGTCGAGAGGCCGGGGTTGCGGATGGCGATATTCTTCGCGAGGTCGATACGCCACTTCTCGATATCGGCAAGGAAGGCATCATCGACTTGGGCGGTTCCCTTGCCGCGCCGCGCGCCGCTCGCGAATTTGTCAAAGGAGCCCTTGAGTATCGCCTCTTTGGTGAAAAGCGATGCAATCTCTTCCCACCGTGTCTCGTACTCGTCGCAGGTGATAGAGAGGATGCGGCCAACCGAAGCCTTGTCGTTCTTGTCCGGCTTCTGCCGGCAATCGTAAACCGCGAACTCCTCGAAGTTTGAAAGAATCGAAAGCGGCAGCTTTGCCGACCAGGCATAGCGCCGGAGTTGGAAGGCCGGGCTCGGATCATCCTTGATGGAAACCGAGGGCTTCTTAGCTTCGACGAAGAACTTGCGCACCCCGCCGATTCGGAAGGAGTAGTCCGGCGCTTTGGTCGCGGTGCCGACCTTCACCGCGTCTTCGTGAATGACCTCCTTGTACGCTTCGGCGTAGCCCTGCCGGTTGTAGACATCCCAGCCAAGGGCGTCGAAAAACGGATCGAGAAATTCACTGCGGAGCTGGGCTTCGTTGTAGCCGGGTGCGGTGTAGGAGTCGCGGTGATCTTGAAACCGTTGAACGAGGGTGAAAATTGAGGGAGAGGACATAAGGAGAAAATAGTAAAAATCAATACAGCCCAAGGGATTTCCGGAGATTTTTGCCTGACATGTATAAAACACCTCCGGCATCTCCCTGTAGGGAGACGCCGGAGAAAAGAAGAGGCAAAAGGGTAAAAGAGCAAAGGGTAAAGAGTAAAAATCTACCGAGCGCCGCAGACTACCCGGAAACCGATGTTGCGGGAACCGCTTGACGGAACGCCGTCGCTGACGCGGAACGCCGCACACAGATTACAGGCGATGTTGGCGAAGTATTCGTAATACGAACCCCCGCGCAGCACGTGGTAACTGCCGCTCGTCGCCCCTGTCGGGTCGGTCTGGCTGCCCGCGCTGTAACTTGCGTACCAGTCATTGCACCACTCCCATACATTTCCGCTCATGTCATACAACCCAAAGGCATTCGGTTTCTTCGTCGCCACCGGCTGGGTGCCCCAAATAGTAACCTCCTCCTGATACGCGGAATCATAGGTGGTAGGTAAATCATTGAACCATACCGCATTGCTGTCTATTGCCAGGGTATCCGCGGAGGTCATCGGCGGGTAATTTCTCCCCCAGTAGTAGTCGGTCTTCGTCCCGGAGCGATTTGCATACTCATACTCCGCCTCGGTTGGCAGCCGATAGCCATTTTGCGTGTAATCGATGTTGAGGTTTCCAAGGCCTGTGCATCCGGCTCCCGGCGTCCCGGTGACGGAAGTAAAGGCATACACCGTATCCGTTCCCGCCATTTTGCTGAGCGCATTGCAGAATAGCGCGGCATCGTACCATGTTACCGACTCCACGGGGTACGTCTTGCCCGATTTCGAAAAGGACGGATTGGTATCCATCACCTCCAGGTACTGCTCCTGCGTCACCAATGTCTGCGACATGGTAAACGCGCCGAGGGTCACGCTATGCAAAGGGCTTGAAAGCGACCCCTGATTCAAAAGAATCGCATTCGTATCACCCATCAGGAACGTTCCGGCAGGGATGCTCAGCATGGTCACCGACTTTGTCAATTCGACGAATTGCACGGTCAACGTGCAGGGGGCGCTCCAAAGGCCGTTCGCATCCCGCGCCTTCGCGATCATCGCCCGTCTCTGGCCCGAAGCCCCGGTAGGCACCGTGGTATTCCAGGTGTACGACAGTGTCGCTGTGCTGTCGCTCCACGTCCCTGCTGTTCCGAAAGCATCCCACCATACTTTCGAAATAGTCGAGTATCCCAGCCCCTGCGAAGCATTGTCAAGAGTGCATTGCATGTTGACATGACAGGAATCTCCGGGAGTGATGGCGGAAAATAATCCCATGGTAACAAGCTGTGGATTGCCCGACAGTACGGGCTGCCACTGCTGAGCGGTTACCTTGAACGCGACGCCCGGACGGTCCTGCCCGAGAACCCTGAGCCTTACCCGGCATTTTACGTCGCATTGCACCGGTGAAGAAATGCCGCTATCGAGCTCGATCAAGGAGTCCGCCGGGAACGCCCATGTTTTTGCGCTATCCGTGGACATGGCGACGTAACATTTTGCCGTGCCTCCACCCATTGGCTTGAAAGAGAGGTAAAGATCGCGGCTGTACCTCGTCTGGTACGCGATACCCATATTGTTGTACAATGAACTGTCGCTGTTCCATACCGTATCGACGAGTACCGAATCGACCTGCAACTGCTGGGCTGTCGCAAGCGTTACAATAGCAAGGATAACCATACAAAAAAGATTTCGTGTTCTCATGGCTTACCTCGCCTTCCAGAAGCGGGTGGTCTGAATAAGGCGGCCGTTCACCTCAAGCCGGGCGAAATAGACGCCGTTGGAAAGATCGGACCTGAGAGCTACCGACGAATTGCCCGCGATTTCCACTATTTGCACCCGCTTGCCCGCAAGATTGTAAATGGAAACCCGGCCATTTCCCTGAACACCAAGTATGCTGAGATGCACGCCGTTCTGCATGGTCACCACCATATGCGGCGCAATAGAAGATGTCAACCGGCCATGAGGAAGGACCGCGACTGGTCCGACCTTGGCGCCGGCGGTCAGGGTGAACACCTGGGTTTGGCCCGACGCCTGATAATACTGCTGCGCGAAGATCATCGCAGGCAGCAGACACAAAAACACGGCACATGCTCGCATGATTACCTCTTTCTATATTTGTTTTATCGAAAAATTCTTAATACAATATAAATATCGGTCAAGAATTGCGGAAAGGATTTTTCTAAAGCCTCTATCGTACAATGAGTCCGGTGAAATCGCATTTTGGCGGTGAGGCGGCTTTGTGGCCGGTCGGCGCGGGCTCGTGACCGGGGACCTTGAGGTGGGAACGGTCTTCTCTCCAAAAAGCTTTTACGATGGCCGTGATCGGAATTATTTTGCATGATTACGGGGGCTGTTAAAAACGGATGGATTTTTTCAGAAGAGAGCGAAGTATCGTTCTTTTCCCTGAACGTTAAAACAGCGTAAGCACCTTTATAAAAAGGGAGTTCTGCTATGGTTGCCTTTCTAAAATTCATGCGATTCATGGCGAATTGGGAGGCATGGGGAGTGATCTCCTTTTTCCTTACCATTTTCCCGTCGTTGGCGATCTTATGGTATATATGGCCGAGAAAGAAGATGCATCCGAATATTTATATAAACGCAATAGCTGACGATTCGCCCGATAAAACATATTCGAGAGTCGTCAGAATAACCATTAACAACATGTCAAATAATGTTCTCTACGTCGAATCATTGGGATTCAAATTCGGGGACACCATTTCGCCGAATCCGCTCGCCGCGAAAGATCATAATTCAGGAATATATGAGATAAAATTCGAGACCGGCAACCGGGGCGCCCCGATGGTAATTGACACATTAGTAAGAGCGAACCACGCGACGGCTACATGGATACCGGTGAATAATGGAATCGATAAAAACGTGCTTGCCAACGCCGTGTCACAGAAGAAAGTAGGAACGCTCAGGTTGAAATACATGTTTATTTCGGACAAGCCGAGCAAGAAGGTTAAATTCGATATCAAAATATAAATTTGAGGTGGGGAAAAAAAGAGGCCGGGAGATCGCTCCCAGCCTCACTGCTAAACCGCACACCCTTGTCGATGAAAATAGCAGCGAATTACCGGAAAATCGGAACGCTCTTTACATAGGTATTCGATCCCGTTCTCAATCGCACCGTATAACAACCTGCCGCTAAATTTCTTGTATTCCAGGTTATGCTGTGGCTGCCCTGGCTGAAAATTTTATTAACAAGAGAGGCTATTTGGTGGCCGGATAAATTATAAACGGTAACGGTTACTTTATCCGAATGAGGAAGAGAGAATTCAATGGTTGCGTCAGAGCTACCATGGTTTGGAGAGCGTATACTCAAATTTTCCTGGTTTAACATCGCTCGTTGCGGCTTATCATTTATTACTCCAGTTGTCATTTCTGGAATCGGCCTGTACCATACCCCGGTTCTATCAGTTCCGGCGAAGAGCGTATCACCTCTCACCGCAAGCGACCAGCAATATGCGTCTGTGAGTCCGGAATCAACCAGAGTCCAGTATGGTCCATTGTTGGTTAATAACCAGATACCGATATGATTCCCGGCAAAGATATTGTTGCCGCTCACCGCAAGGGCATTCACTTCAGAAGGTCCGCTGGAACCAAGCCCAGTCCAGCTTGTTCCGTTATTGGTGGATAAAAAGACGCCGCCCTCAGTCCCTGCAAAGATACTGTTCCCGCTCACGGTAAGACAGTTAACAGAAATACCCTCAATCGTAAGGCCGGAATTGACCGCAGTCCAGCTCTTACCGTTATTAGTGGAAAGGAAAACACCGCCGTCATAAGTCCCGGCAAAGATATTGTTGCCGCTCACCGCAAGACAATAGACATCATAAAAAGTAATATTACCTGGGAGGCCCGTAGTTTCCGCAGTCCAGCTTGTTCCGTTATTGGTAGATAAAAAGACGCCACCGGGAGTTCCGGCAAAGATATTTTTGCCGTTCACCGCAAGACATTGAACATCAGAATCCCCGAGGCCAGAATCAAGTGCAGTCCAGCTTGTACCGTTATTGGTGGAACGAAAAATACCTTCGCCAAACGTCCCGGCAAAGATAGAGTTGTCGCTCACCGCAAGAGCGTTGACCCAAGTATTTATAAGCATAGAGTCGCCTGCAGACCAACTTACGCCGTTGACTGAATCAACTACGGACCAACTTGCACCGTTATTGATGGAAAAGGAAACACCAAAATCAGACCCGGCAAAAATAGTGCCGCCGCTTACCGCAAGAGATCTAACATCAGCGATCGGTAAACCGACCGCAGACCAGTGCGCACCGTTATTGGTGGAAAGGAAAACACCGTTGCCATCAGATCCGGCAAAGATAGTGTCGCCGCTTGCCGCAAGAGACAAAATATAGGTTTCCGTGAGACCAGCATCTATTGCAGTCCAACTTGTTCCCTTATTGGTTGATACGAAGATACCCGTACTCATCCCGGCAAAGATAGTATTGCCGCTCACTGCAAGGGCATTGACATAGGTAAAACTTGGCAGGCCGGAATCAACCGCTTTCCAGCTTGTGCCGTTATTGGTGGATAAAAAGACGCCATTGCTAGTTCCGGCAAAAATATTGTTGCCGCTTACCGCAAGAGAAAAGACATAAGCGCTGTCGGTGATGCCGGAATCGACCGCAGTCCAGCTTGTACCGTTATTGGTGGACCGGTAAATACCTAAATTGGCAGTCCCGGCAAAGATAGCGTTGTCGCTCACCGCAAGAGCGTTGACCGTAGGGGTAAGGTCTGAATCAACCGCAGTCCAGCTTGCACCGTTATTGGTGGATAAATAAACGCCATAATTAGTTCCGGCAAACAAATCTTGCCCGCTCACCGCAAGAGCATTAACATAAGTAAATATTTGCTGTGTATATCCGTAATAAATAGTTTGTGGTAGTCCAGAACTGACCGCAGTCCATCTTGTTCCGTTATTAGTGGATAAGAAAACGCCGCAATCAGTTCCAGCAAACAAATTGTTCCCGCTCATCGCAAGGGAGGTAATTGCATCCTGAATAACAAGACCGGAATCGATTGCAGTCCAACTTGTTCCATTATTGGTTGATATGAAGATGCCGTTACCACTTCCGGCGATGATAGTGCTGCCAATCTTCGCAAGTGATTGAATATATCCACCCCCATACGGCCCATTCGTCCGTATCCATTGAGCACTTACCGTCTGTGTGAATGAAACCAGTAGCCCCATACCGACGATAACCTGTGCCAAAAAGTTTTTCATATGAGACTCCCTCTGGGTGACGACGTTTAAAATCAACTGTTCAACAATATAAAATCCGCATTTTTTGAAAGCACTTATTTTCTGCGATAGGCAACTACGGAAGACCTTGAAGCGACCTCTTCGCGGAGATAACCTTTGGGGGGCAGCCGTCTCAATCAAGGACAAGGCGCAAATATCCGGGACCAGCCTGCGTTGCCGCGCGCACTTGGAAATCCAAACTCCGCTTGAGTATTTTCTCCATGCGGCCTTCCACGTTCCCGTCTCTGAATTTTCAGGCCGCCGTATGATGATCCGGGCCACATCGCTTCGCATCCGAACATGAATACCCAAAACAAAAGAATAAGCCAGGTAAAATCGCATTTTGATGGCGAGGCGGCGATATTTGACGCGCGGATAGTCAACGTCGTGCCGCATTACATGGAAATGCTTGACGCACTCGTCACGGCGCTGCCGTATTCTCCGGGTAAAAAGATACGGGTCGCGGATCTCGGCTGCGGCACGGGAACGGTGTCGTTTCTCGTTAAAAGCCGATTTCCGCACGCGCATATCACCTGCGTTGACATGGCAGAGAACATGCTCGAGCTCGCCGCGCGAAAATTGAAGCGCTTTAAGAACGTGGCGTTCGAACTTGGCGAGCTGACGTCCTACCGATTCAAGGGCCGGTACGACGCGGTCGTCTCGTCGCTTGCCCTGCACCACCTCGAAGGCGGAAAGAAAACCGCACTTTTTAAAAGGATAGGAGAAGCGCTCGCCGGAGGCGGGGTATTCGCGAACGCGGATATCATCGTTTCCGCCGATGCATCGGTGCAGAAAAAATATCTTGGAAAATGGGAAGAGTTCATCTTGAAGTCATACGCGAAGCGGCACGTGCGGCAGAATCACGAGATGTATCTGCGGGAAGACCGGCCCGCGGCGCTTTCCGATGAGCTGCGAAACCTGAAAGCCGCCGGTTTCAGGAACGTGGAACTATTCTGGAAATACTATAACTTCGCCGTTTATTGCGCAGAGAAATAATAAGACGGTTCGACGCGCGGCAAAGCCTTTTTGGGGGAACGTGATGAAGGAAAAATTCATTCCCGCGTTGGATTTCCCCTTTTTGACGAAGTGGTTCGACCTGTTTCTTACCCTGGCCCTGCCCGAGAAGAGGGTCAAGGGGGATTTGATCGGCCTCATGGGCATCAAGGGAGGCGAGGCCATACTGGATTTCGGCTGCGGGACCGGCAACCTGCTTGTGCTGGGAAAGGAGAAACATCCGGAGGCGCGTTTTGAAGGGATCGATATCGACCCCAGGGCGCTCACGATTGCAAAGAGCAAGATCGCCGGGCGGAAGCTCGATATCTCCCTGACGGAATACGACGGCGGCGCGTTGCCGCAGGCCGGCAATACGTTCGATAAGGTGATGACCAGCCTGGCGATGCATCACCTGACGACCGAGAATAAACTCGTCGCCATGCGGGAGATATTCAGGGTACTGGCCCGGGGGGGAACGTTCTATCTCTGCGATTTCGGCAGGCAGGAAAACCCGATCTTTATCCTTATCGGCGACATCGCCGCGAAGTTCGAGCCCGCGGTGGCGGCCAACTTCAAGGGCCTCCTCCCGGCATTGATGGCCGAGGCGGGGTTCGGGAATGTTCGAATGCTGAGGAAATACAACACGAGATCGGGGACGATCTGCATTTATGCGGGGGACAAGGAGGGGCGGGCGACGGGCGTTTTTTGAAATGAATATTGAATATCTAAACACACATGAGTAAATTACTCATACCAGAATCGTCTTTTATCTTAAACTAATTTCTGTCCACAAAAAAAGGGGCGCTCCCCACGGAAGGCCCCTTTATATCAGAGAATTTTTACCCGCACTCTCCGCCGATTGGAAGAGAGGAATCCGGGAACGGTCAGGTTTTTTTCCTGGAAGCCTCCCGCAGCTCGTCGCCGATCCTGAACAGTGCGTAGAGCGACGTTCCCGCTATCCCGAATAACAGAAGTATGGGCACCCAGAGCGCATTGAACCGACCCAGCGCGGCCATGTCCACGCACACCAGGACAGTCAACAGAATGTTCACCAGCGCCATCGCCAGCAGGAACGCGATAAGCAGCGCCCGACGCAACATCATGTGGTGGCGGAAGTCATTCTGATACGGCGCCTGGCCCTGTCTCCAACCAAACATTCGGTGCCATGGGCCCATCACTCCCTGTCGCGCGCCCACGCAGCAGGCCCCCTTTGCCATCTGGTGGATGCTGTCACCCCCCATGCACTGAACCGCACCCGGTTTTTCCTGAGAAAAAGTCGCGCAGACCAGCGTCAGCGCGAAGATTGAAAATGCCTGCAACACATGACTCATACTGCCTCCTTAAAGAAGATTTCGAAATGTTTCTGTTAAACAACCCGCATGCCGCATGACCCCCTCTGCCCCTCCCACCTCCCGGCAGAGGCATCTCGGTTGATTCTACCCTATTTGATCGTTGAATCTCGTGAATTGTGACTGCAATGGGATGGTGTATCCTGCGCCTGACATTACGGAGCCGTCGCGCATGTGGAAGCGGTCAACGGCGACCGCCTCGCGCCCGGCCCCAACCTCGTGCCCCGAACCCGGCCCGATATCCCGCCACGGCCCTTCCCCAACCGGGCCATCGGCCATAGTAAAATGGCCCTCGTCCCCACGGGTAGCACGGAACCCCCCAATAGGCATAGGGCCAATAGCCGTAGCAGGAGGGGGGCCAGCGCCACGGATATGCATATACGTACACGGGCGGAGCGGGTGTCGATACAACAATGGTTGGCGTGACGTGAGCGACGGCAAACGACGGCGACCGATTTTGAGGCACGGCGGCGGGTGTTTCGTGAGCGACCGGGACCGAAGGCGACCTGTCCGCAGGCGCGACGGTTGTGGCGGTTTTTGCTGGCCCGCCATGGTTCAACGCTTCGACAATAAGCTGCGACGAGACCCCAAGGTCCGTCAGTTCGATTATCTGGTCGGCCGTGAGATGAAAAGGTTCCCCGGCAACGCCGATGTACGCGGTCAGGACTTTCTCGTCGGCGCCCGACTTCGCAAGGTTGACAAAATTATCCTCCTGCGCTCCCGCCCATGCGCCGCCATAGCATAAGAGCGCTGCCGCGATTCCAATCAGCTTATTCATGGAATTTTTCTCCGTCACTAATGAATCTTACTCCCTTTCATGATTCATTAGATTAGTCTCTTCTCCGGTGAAATATGTAACATCCCCGTTCTTCTCTATAACCTTATATAGTAATACGTGGCGGTGAGGAGGAAATGGCAGGGATTGATAAGGTCGGTCAGTCCGAACGGTTCTGAAACGATAAAGGGCCTGAACCGGCGAGGATTCATGGTGCGATAACCATTGACAAAATAAGGAAGAACGGGTGAAAAATCAGCGCTGAAAGCGCTCCGATAAAAAAATATTACTTGTCACTCTTGCCGAATTTATATTATTCCATCGAAGTATGAACTTCTTGTAGTAACTCATCGTCCCCATGGAGAACATATGAGAAACAGTATCGTTGTCTCGGTCGTCTTTATGATTGGCATGATTATTGGCGGATGCACGAAGACCATCACGAACACGGTCGTCGGGAACAATGGCGATTCTGCATCGGGAGCAATGACGTGGACGATACGGACGGCAGGAGTTCCGGCAAGCGGGTCTTTTTGGAATTTTAGTCCAAGCATTGGAGGAATAATAAAATGGTAAAGATAAAAATCAGAATATTATTATTGCCGATTATTTTTATCGGTTTTGGAAGCAATGCTTCGCCAATAATTTTTAGCGGAGTTTCTACCATGAACACTAATAATAGGTTGGGGTTTGATTTTTTTCACCAGGTTGCATGCTCCACAATTGCAAGTTATTCTGGATGTTATGATAATTTTTATATCTATGGTGGTGGGCCACTGACTGTTCTTGAGACGGCAGGCAATTCTGGTTACGCGGCAAAAATTGGCCAAGTCAACCTTGACTCCATGAAAACCGCCCCGGCCGATAGTGTTTTCGCATTGTCTCCCCTTTGGATCGACCAGATTCCCTTCGATTCCCTCCCTTACCGCGTTGGCTGTTCCTACTGGATCAAAACCAGTCCCGATAATATAGAAGGGGGACAAATTTTATTTGCCAAAATCAGGATTCTGAGTTTCCCTATAATGGACAGCATAAAACCGGAAACGGAAATGACGTTCCTTTATGCTGTAACACCATCAGGGGGGCGCAGCTGCATTACCTCTGGTCTCGATACCTTTCACCTGCCGTATTATCCAACCGGAGTTCTCCCTCCCGGAGCTTCGCCTGGCCGTACAGCGCCGGCGTTTTCAAGTTCCGGTGAACTGGTATTCAAGGTTGCCGGGAACAAGTTTATTTTGCCGAAAGAGCTTGAAGGCGCGGGCGGCTATCTCACGGTTTTCAGCCTGACCGGGAGAAGGCTTGAGAGAGTGGCATTTGACGGGAAGACGAGGGAGATCCGCCTGAGTGGAGCGGGGAGATCGGCAAACGGGGCGGTGGTGGTCAGGGTGGAGCGGTGAAGATTATGATGGAATGAAAAGGTTTGCGCGGAAAGGAAAAATATGCAAAAATATTGGATTCGTTCACCAATTTCGGGGAAGGGAATTATGCTCAGAAAAATCGCAAGGTTTATTTGTGTGATTATTATTATGGGCCAGATGAATAATTATGTGCATGCTAATTGCTGTTTGGGTTAAAATGCAATTGGTTGGTGTATTCCGTGTGGCACTACTCCAGTAGAGGCATTTACTTCATCCGATGGTTTAAATTGGTCACAAGATTCAGTGAATATCGTCGTCGGGCCCACTGGGAGCATCGCCTATGGTGCCGGCCTGTTTGCAGCCATCTATGTGAATCGTCTATACACTTCACCTGATGGTATTAATTGGATCGGGAGCGCTTTGGGTGGTGGTACGGATGAAGATGCAATTACTACTATTTTATGGAATGGAAGCCGCTTTGTCGCTGCCGGCAATTCAATTATAACCTCCACCGATGGCATCAACTGGATGATTCAGACACCTTTGCCCGGATGGGTTATATCTGATATGGCAGCCGGGAATAACGTTATCGTCGGCCTGACAGGGAATGGTGAAATTATCACCTCTCCTTGATCAATCTCATCGAGGGTAAGGTCATTCAAGGGCGAAATTCACGTTGACCGTGCGTACTCCGGCATATCTAACGCTATTTTCTCTTGCCTTTTTTCCCCTGACTTTCCATCGCTTCCAGCCGCCTCTTCGCCTCGCGCTTCCCGATGCCCCGTATCGCCAGAATATTCGCCAGCGTCTTTTTCCGCACGTTCAGCCTGCCCTCTTTATGCTCAAGGATAAAAACATTCTGGCTCGATACGCCGATGAGTTTCCCGAACATCTCCTGTGACAGGCCGAGCTTACCGCGAAACGCTTTGATGTTTTTCGCCGTCAGCCTGACTTTCGGGATGGCCCCGGCCGGCTGCTGCTCCTGAGTTGCTTTTTGAAACGAGAGAAGGCGCCTGTTCGCGGCTTCGAGGGCTGCGACGCGTTTTTTCAGGCCGGCTGCTGTCTTTTTGAGGGCGACGGCTGAAGCGCGGATCGGACCGACCGACGATTTGATCTCCTTGCGGCTGATACGCTGGATCTCGGCCTTGAGGAACTGGTTGAGGTTGGGCATGAAAAACATCCTTTCCGATGAATGATTGGTTTGTTAATCGTTTATTGTAGTGAATAGTTTTTTCACGTGCCGTGCCGCCCGTTAATCAGCCGACGATTTCAAATGCATCCGCCTTGCTTTTCAGGTTTTCGTCGTACATCGCGATCCGGTTCTTCCCGTTTGTCTTGGCGTAGGTTTTCGCGCCATTTGCCTTCTCCTCGATTTCGCGGGAAATGAAGGGCGTGTCGCAGGCGAAATGGAACAGGCCGATCGAGAGCGTCAGCTTTTTCCCCACGTCCTTTATTTTCAAGACGGAAAGTTTTTCCTTTAAATCCGACAGGAACGCCACGGCCATTTTTTTCGAGATAAAAGGCACCAGCGCGATATACTCATCCCCGCCATAGCGATAGACAAACCCGTGTTCGTAGAAATGGGCGTCCAGGAACCTCATGAAATAGGGAAGAAGCATCCGGTCAACCTTGGATTCGCCGCCAAGCTCGACGTTGAACGACTTGAAATTGTCAATATCCATGTAGGCGACGCACATTTCCGCACCCTTCATTTCGCCTATTTGCAGGTAGTACTCCAGATCGGGCCTGAAAAGGGCCGGGGACATCAACAATCCGAATTTTTCATCGTAGAACCGGTCCCCCAGCGACAACTTCGCTTTTTTAATATAGGCGTTGATCTCGTTGGCATTGACATATTCCGAGAGGGTCGGCAATTTCAGCGCGTTTCCGGGCTCGAACCACTCCCGCGCCATGTATTTCTCGACGGTGCTCAGCTTGTCATCCATGATGTAATGCGCTTCGGGATGGATCGCGATCATGCGGGTCGGTTCCAGGGTCTGGGCGATCAATTTTCTGTTATAAAGGATGATCCGGCTCAGCAGGGGGATGAACGCATCGGCGATGGCAACCGGATATTCTTCGTCGGACGACGACGCCGTTACCGCATCAACGCCCACCTGGGGTTCTAAATTGGCATACCGTTCGAGGATCTTGCTGATTTCATCTATTTGATTTGATATTTTCTTGATATCGGAAGGGATATTGGAGGCAAGGCTGCCGTTTAACCGGCGTACGATGTTCTCGTGGTACCACTCCCGGAATTTATAGACGTACCCGCTCAGTTCATTCTTTTCCTGCAATGAAAATCTCGGCATTTGACCGCGCCCTTTACGTCGGATACTTTCCCGGGATTTTCCCCTTGACCGTACCGGGTTCGTTTCCCGTCGGGTAAATACCCGCCCTATTTTTTGACCTTTTTCCCGCGCCCTTCGATCTCTTCCAGCCTCTTCTTCGCTTCCTTCTTTCCGATTCCCCGTATCGACAGAATATACCCCAGCGTCTTTTTCCGGACGTTCAGCCTGCCCTCTTTATGCTCCATCATGTGAACGTTCTGGGTGGACACGCCGATGAGTTTTCCGAATTCCGTCTGGGTGAGGCCGAGTTTGGCGCGAAACGCATTGATCGTTTTCGCCGATAACCGGATTTTCCGGGGAGCTTCCGCCGGCTGCTGTTCCTGAGCTTTTCTCTGAAATGACAATAACCGTTTGTTCGCGGCTTCGAGAACGGCGATCCGCATCTTCAGATTGGCGACGGTTTTCTTGAGCGCGATATTCGAACCGCGGATGGGAGTGACCGAAGATCTGATTTCACGGCGGCTGATACGCTGGATTTCAGCTTTCAGGGATTGGGTGAGGTTAGGCATTTGATGGCATCCTTTCGGTTGAGAGTTTACGATTTGATTTATCTTTTGTCATGGACTGAGTTCTATTCGTCCGTTATAAAATCAATACTTTTCAAGAAACCAAAAATACATCTTTGACCACGGGCCTGTAGAGGTTTTGACCGTTCTGGCGCGCTACGGGCGACGGCATCCGGGCTATGAGGAGCCTAAATTCTATCGCCTCTCTATGACGGATTCGGTGATCCATACGCCGCTGTTTTTTCCCCGCAAGGCATTTTATCATTTCAATAAGACTTAGAAATATAATTATTAGCCTGTATAAGGCGATATTTTTTTTGTAATTAATGGATCGGGAGCGATAAAATCTGGACTGATCAAGAGACGAGTATATCGAACGTTAATGGGAACTGACTAGTCCCTACTTTTAGGAAATGTTTTCGTATTCCTTAAATCGTTTTTTTTGCGTGTATCGGTGTTCAGGAAAATAAAAATCAAATGGGGACAGTAGATAATAGACATACGGCATGTGTTGTTTATGCGAGGAAGGTTAATGATATTTGAGTAGGTTTCAAAAGAATTCTTGAAAGAATTTGGGATAAAATTCGTTCATGATTTTAGGGGTAACTCTTTTATAAGACTTACTCCAAGTTGACGCTTAATTTCGTGAAAAAGGGTTTTAGGGAGCCTGTAAGAAATTCTGTGTAAGTGAGGTATAATGAAATAAACCACCTACACAGGAGCATGGAATGGCGATTTGTAATGAGCTTGTAGACGAGTTAATCAAGGATTATAAGAAGCCAGAAGATAT
>JBEKOX010000039.1:0-29515 GCA_049521335.1 Chitinispirillaceae bacterium | reverse complement strand
CCAGTGGTGTTTTTCCGGGAGCGTTCCGGCAGGCCTGAGCGACGACCTCTACGCCCGGTTGATTTTAATGTGTAAAGGGGCGGGCATCGATACGTTTCTCGATACGAGGGGCAAGGCCCTCTCCCTGAGCCTCGGCGCAGGGCCGCTCGTGCTCAAGCCGAACAGCACCGAGCTTGAGGAGATCTTCGGCGAGCAGATTCAGGGGGTGCGCCACATCGCCCTCAAGGGGAAAAAACTTCTGGATCGCGGAGTGTCGCACGTGTTTATTACGCTCGGGTCGGACGGCATGATAGCGCTTCACGACAACGACTGCCTGCTGTGCGTTCCGCCGCAGGTGAAAAGCGTCGATACGGTAGGGTGCGGCGATGCCTTCCTGGCCGGCGTTCTGGTGGCATGGAAGCGCCGATTCTCGTTTTCCGAGACCTGCCGCCTCGCGACCGCCTGCGGCACGGCCAAGGCGATGCACGAGGGTCCGCATAGCGTAACGCGGGACGAGGTGTGGCAACTCATGGAGGATGTCAAGATCACCGCGGTGTAAAAAAGCCAGGGAAACTTTTCATGGAACGATTACGCATACTGGTTACCGGCGGAGCCGGATTTCTCGGCTCGCATCTCTGCGAGCGGCTCGTGAACGAGGGGCACGATGTCATCTGTCTCGACAATTATTTCACGGGCCGGAAGCGGAATGTCGCGCATCTCCTGCAAAAGAGCAACTTCGAGCTCATGCGGCACGACATCACCTCTCCCTTTTTTCTCGAAGTGGACCAGATTTATAACCTTGCCTGTCCCGCCTCGCCGGTTCACTACCAGTATAACCCGGTGAAGACCATCAAGACGAGCATCATGGGCGCCATCAACGTGCTCGGCCTGGCAAAGCGCGTCAGGGCGCGGGTCCTTCAGGCGTCCACGTCGGAAGTGTACGGCGATCCCGCCGAACATCCGCAAACCGAGGCCTATTGGGGCAACGTGAACCCCATCGGATTGCGGTCGTGCTACGACGAGGGAAAGCGGGTCGCGGAAACCCTCTTTTTCGATTACCACCGTCAGAACGGTGTTGACATACGGGTAGTGCGTATTTTCAATACTTATGGACCGCGCATGCACCCCAACGACGGCAGGGTGGTTTCCAACTTCATCATGCAGGCGCTGCAAGGCCAGGCAATCACGCTCTACGGCGCCGGTTCGCAAACCCGTTCCTTCTGCTATGTCGATGACCTCATCGAAGGTCTTACGCGGATGATGAACTGCGAAGGGTTCACCGGACCGGTCAACCTGGGCAACCCCCATGAATTTACCATTAGTGAACTTGCCGGGAAGGTGCTTGCCCTGACCGGAAGCCGCTCGACGATTATCCATAAGCCGTTGCCGCAGGACGATCCGAAGCAGCGGCAGCCCGACATCCGGGTCGCCCGTGAGCGCCTTGGGTGGCGGCCGACCGTCGAACTTGAGGAAGGGCTGCGGAAAACGATCGACTATTTCAAGAATAATCAGGAATAGCCCCTGGTCCGGAAGCCCGCGTAGCGCGGGAGCAGCGATTGCCGGAGTGAAAGGGTCCCGGTCAAATATTTTATTTATCAACTAACGGAGCGAAGGGTGACCAAGTACGAACCCGCTGCAATAGAAGCAAAATGGCAGAAGCGCTGGCGGGAGGCGGGAATTCACAAAACCGTCTTTGACGCGTCAAAACCGAAATTTTACGCGCTCGATATGTTTCCCTACCCGTCGGGCTCCGGCCTCCACGTGGGCCACTGCGAAGGGTACACGGCAACCGATATCATTACCCGGTGGAAAAGGATGCAGGGCTATGCAGTGCTGCATCCGATGGGATGGGATGCGTTCGGCCTGCCCGCCGAAAATTACGCCATCAAGACCGGCATTCATCCGCGCGTCACGACGCACGAAGCGATCGCCAATTTCCGCCGGCAGATCGACTCGGTCGGCTTCTGCTACGACTGGGACCGGGAGGTCAATACCACCGACCCCGCCTACTACAAATGGACGCAGTGGATTTTCCTCCAGCTTTTCAGGAAGGGGCTCGCCTACGAGGGCAGCATGCCCATAAACTGGTGTCCTTCCTGTAAAACCGGCCTCGCCAACGAGGAGGTCAAGAGCGGACTCTGCGACCGCTGCGGTTCGCCGGTCGAGCGCAAGGCGCTCCGGCAGTGGCTCCTTCGCATCACCCGCTATGCCGACCGTCTTCTCGAAGACCTTGCCGACCTCGACTGGCCGGAATCGACGCTTGCGATGCAGCGGAACTGGATCGGCCGCTCCAAAGGCGCCGAGGTTACCTTCGCCGTCACCGGGGGCGCGGCAAACGGCAGCGAGATCACGGTGTTTACCACCAGGCCGGATACGCTGTACGGCGCGACGTACATGGTACTGTCGCCGGAGCACGAGCTGGTGGAAAAAATCACCTCGCCGGAACGAAGCGCGGAGGTTAAGGACTATCAGGAACGGTCGCGGCGAAAGAGCGATCTCGACCGGACCGACCTCGCCAAGGAAAAAAGCGGCGTCTTTACCGGCGGCTATGCGGTGAATCCGGCAAACCGCCGGAAAATTCCGATCTGGATCGCCGACTATGTACTTTCGGGATACGGCACCGGGGCCATCATGGCGGTTCCCGCCCACGACGAACGGGATTTTGCCTTTGCGACGAAATTCGGCTTACCCATCGTGGAGGTGGTCAGCCCCGTCGAGGGGCAAACGCCGCTCCCAAAATCCTCTTTTACCGACGACGGCGTGGCAGTCAATTCCGGCGAGTTGGACGGCCTGGCGACCGCCGACGCCAGGGAGTGCATCATCAAGCGGTCCGAAAAGGAAGGCTGGGGAAAAAGAGCGGTCACCTGGCGGCTGCGCGACTGGCTTTTTTCGCGGCAACGCTACTGGGGCGAACCGATCCCGATCGTGCACTGCGCGAAATGCGGCGCGGTCGCGGTCCCGGAGGACCAGCTTCCCGTCACGCTCCCGGAGGTCGAGCGCTACGAACCATCGGGCACCGGCGAATCTCCCCTGGCAACCATGACGGCGTGGCTTGCCACGACCTGTCCGGCGTGTGGCGGTCCCGCGAAGCGCGAAACCAATACCATGCCCAATTGGGCAGGATCGTGCTGGTATTACCTTCGCTACCTCGATCCGAAAAACAACGACCAGCCCTGGTCGAAAGAGGCGGAACGGCAATGGATGAACGTCGATCTCTACGTCGGCGGGGCCGAACACGCGGTGCTCCACCTGCTCTATGCCCGGTTCTGGCACAAGGTGCTGTACGACCTCGGGTATGTGTCAACCAAAGAACCGTTCCGCAAGCTCCGGCACCAGGGGATCGTCCTTTGCCGCACCTATACCGATGCCTTCGGCAACTATCACGACTTTTCAGAAATCGAATTCAGGGGCGAAGAGGCGTTTCTCAGGACAAGCGGCGAGAAACTTCGCGGCGAAATCGAGAAGATGGCAAAGAGCAAGATGAACGGGGTGAATCCCGACGACGTCATCGCCGCCTGCGGCGCGGATACCCTGCGCCTCTACGAGATGTTCATGGGCGAGTTCGATCTGCCCAAGCCGTGGGACCCGCGCGCCATCGAAGGGTGCTTCCGGTTCCTCCGCCGGATCTGGCGTTTCGTGGACGAGTCCAGCCCCCAGGCGGCGCCCGCGGGCGACCCGCATTGCCGGTTGCGGCATCGGACCATCAAGCAGGTGCATGCCGACCTCGAACGCATGCAGTTCAATACCGCGATCGCGCGGCTTATGGAATATGTAAATGAGCTTTCTTCCAGCGGCGCCGCCGCCGTGGATCTCGAAACGCTCATCAAGCTCATCGCCCCCTTCGCGCCGCACATCGCCGACGAGCTGTGGGAGCGGATGGGGAAGAGCGGCTTCATGCTCAACGAATCCTGGCCGTCATGGGACGAGAAGCTTACCGCCTTCGAGCAGGTGACCATTGTCGTGCAGGTCAACGGCAAGCTGCGCGGCGAGTTCCCGTCGTCGCCCGACGCCTCGCAGGAGGAACTGCAAAAGGCGGCGTTCGAAGTTGATAAAGTAAAGCACCACCTCGAAGGCAAAACCGTGCGGAAGGTCATCGTGGTGCCGAAAAAGCTCGTCAATATCGTGGCGGGATAAATGCGCCCGATCGTCATTGCCACGGCGAACAGCGGAAAACTGCGCGAGCTGCGGGAGCTATTAGCGGACCTTCCCGTTTCACTCTCGTCGCTCGCCGACCACTTTTCGCCCGTTCCGACGATTCCTGAAACCGGCGTGACTTTCCTTGACAATGCACGCCAGAAGGCGGCGTGGGTTCGCGATCGCGTCAAGGATTGGTGGGTGCTCGCGGACGATTCGGGCCTTGAGGTCGATGCCCTGGGCGGCAGGCCCGGCGTGCTGAGCGCAAGGTTCTCGGGCGAGAATCCAACCGCCGAGAAAAACAATCGGCTTCTCCTGGAATCGCTCGAAGGGGTCGAAGATCCCCGGCGAACGGCCCGGTTCAAATGCGCCGTTGTGCTCCTCACCGCCCCGTCAACATGCTTTTCGGCCGAGGGGGTCTGCGAGGGATCCATTACCCTTGCTCCTCGCGGCGCCGCGGGCTTCGGTTACGATCCCCTGTTTGTTCCGCGAGGGTATTCCCGGACCTTTGGGGAGATGATATCGGCGGAGAAGCACCCCCTGAGCCATCGCGGCATTGCGCTGCGGAAAATGCGGGAAATTATCCATGAGCTCTGCGCATCGGCTGACAGGGAAGCTTGACCGCACGCGATTTAAGCGTCAAGCTCCTGTTGTGCCTCGCTTCTGCCGGTCACCCGATCTTTCCGCGATTTTTCGATGCTTTATTTCGCGACCGTAGTGCAGGGAAACGACGTTCCGCCGAGTTTATCGCGAAGCCCAGACATCCGTTGCAGGCGCGCGGTCACTCCGCTCCGAAGCGTCTCCTCGCTGCACCAGAGTTCCGCGCGACTGCGGGCCCGGGTAACGCCCGTATAGAGCAGTTCGCGGGTCACCAGGGGCGAAGGATTCGGCGGCAGAATGAGAATCGTCTCCCTGAACTCCGACCCCTGCGCCTTGTGCACGGTCATTGCATAGGCGGTTTCGTGCGGCGGCAGCCGGCCAAGCGAAAGCGCCTTGACCTTCGTATTACCTTCCGGGAAAAATGCCTTGAGGACTCTCTTATCCGCGCTATCGGGCATGACGATTCCGACATCGCCATTAAACAGGCTTGTCGGATAATCGTTGCGGGTAATCATGATCGGTTTTCCGCGATAGTGTAAACCGGTGACCGGAATAAGCCCTTTTTCGGCGAGGATCGCTTCCACCCGGGCATTGATTCCCTCCACGCCGAAGCGGCCGTTTCGCACCGCGCAAAGAATCCGGAAATCGGCGAAGCGGGAGAGCGCTTCCAGCGGATCACTGGTTGCAAAGCATTGCCTCCAGCGGTCCAGAACGAGCGGTCCGAGCCGGGCAAGAAGATCGGGATACGACTGCGGAATCCACCAGCAGCAATCGGGGAATGACTCGTCCGTGAGAATCGATTTGACCGCGTCGAAATCGCCGCTGTTAATGGCGCCGCTCGCCTGCCCGATACTCGAGCGGTCGCCAAATCGATAATTGGTCCGTAAGGTGACGATACTATCGGCAAGCGGCGACCCCGCCCCGCCCGGTTCGCGAAATTCCGGCACGAGACCCCTGATCGACGCGACCATCTCCCCGCTGTACCCGGTCGGACCGCTTCCGCACAGATCCGCCAGAAGCGCCCCCGCTTCCACCGAGGCAAGCTGGTCGCGATCGCCGATGAGAATGACGCGGGAGTCAATTGGCATGGCTTCGAGAAGCTTTGTCATGAGCGCCAGGTCGATCATCGAGGCTTCGTCGACGATCAGGGCGTCGCAGGAAAGAGGGTTACTCGCATCGTGGCGGAAGTAAGGAGAATCGGGAATCGGTTTGAGCAAGGCATGCACGGTAGAGGCCGTGGTCGGGATCGCGGCCGCCGCCTCGGGGGTGCACGGGAGGTCGGGCAGAAGAGCGGTGATCGACTCTTCGAGGCGCGTCGCCGCCTTGCCGGTCGGCGCGGCAAGCGCGATCGTAAAGGTCCGGCCGGCACCGGCATACAACGTCGCCAGCAGCGCGGCGATACGGATGACGGTGGAGGTCTTGCCGGTGCCGGGCCCACCGGAAATGAGGCAGAATTTTTTCAGGAGGGCCACCGTGGCCGCGATTTGCTGCCGGTCCGCGCGATCAGGGCTCCCTTTGAAGAGTTGCGCCATGGTCGCCCCGGCAAGGCCGGCATCGAAATCCGAGATTATTCCGGCGCACCGCTTGCGCACCTGCGATACGAATCTGTTTTCGTATTCCCAGTATCGGAAAAGGTAGAGGCGGTTACCCCAGAGTACGAGCGGCCGCTCCTCGCCATGGGCGGCGACGACCGGAGAAGCGGCCAGTGCACTTACCCATTCGGAAAGAGCGGGCATCGGCTCTGGCGAACACTCCCCGACGTCGAGGGGAATCGGCCTGCCCGCATAATCGGCAAGGTCCACGCATACATCGCCCTCCTGGATGGCGCGGCTTGCGAGCGCGGCTGCGGCACGAAGGGGTGCATTGACGCCGCCGGAAAACTCTTCCATGAGGCGGGCGAAGTGGCGGTCGAGAGAGCAGAATGAGATAAACGATTGAGAAAACATGGCGGATGAGGAGTCTTTAGGCATTGCAGCTTCCCTCCCCGCTCGGCGCGCTTACCGGAAAAGTTTCATGGCCTTATAGAGCAGGAGCGGACGGCCGGCGAACGTGCGCATGAATATGCGCAGGTAGTTGAGCCGCGCGGGCGGCTCCTTGGCAAGCGCGGCGGCAATGCGATCGAGGAAAGCGTCATCGGTTTTCATGACGAACTCTTTCAGCGAATAGGAACGGTCCTGTTGCTTCCCGTAGGTTTTTTTCCATTCGGTTTCGTAACGGGAAAGCGCCCGATAGTCGATGGAACCATCCGCCGAAAAGGCCGCCGCCGCCACGGTTCCCGCAAGCTTACCCGCGTACAGGGAGTAGTGGATCCCGGCGCCGCTCATGCTGTTTACCTGCCGCGCCGCATCCCCGGCAAGCATGGCGCCGTCGCGAACGAGCGGCCGCACCCATTTACCGACCGGAACTCCGCCGCAGTGCAGCCCGCGGACATGCGCGGCGGGAAACTCCCTGTCGATGAATCGTTCGAGGTACTGCCGCGCCTTGCCGGGACCGCTGTGCGTGCCGATGATGCCGAGGCCCACGTTGGCGTCGCCCTTGCCGCGTGGAAAAATCCAGGCATAGCCACCCGGCGCAACGTTTTGTCCGGTGTAGAAGACGCAGGTATTATTATCTATCAATGGCGAGGTTACGCGGCAGAAGGCGCAGCTTTCCACGTCACTCAGGGAGAGAGCGGTATACCATCCGAGAAACCGGGCGAGCCGGGATTCCACGCCGTCGGCTATGATGACGCATGAGGCGGTGAAAACGCGGTCCGGCGAACGGCACTCGTAGGCGCGTTCGGCAATGCGCCGCACTTCGACGACAGGTGTGGAAAGGAAAAGGTCGGCGCCGGCCAGGGCCGCCTCTGCGGCAAGACCGCCGTCCATGGCTTCACGGTCGAGAATGTAGCTTTCGTCAGCGTCGCCGATCGTTACCCTGGTTCCTGAAGGCGAGACCAGCGCCGACTGCCGGATCAGGTTCAGGGTCCATTCGGGCCGGTTGCCCGCGTGGCGAATGAAACTCTGACAGCCGATGCCCTCGCCGCACCGTACCGGAACGCCGACGCGCGCGCTGCGGTCTATAAGGCAGACCGAGCGTTTCAGTTTTGCCGCCTGCAACGCGGCGGACGATCCGGCAGGACCGGCGCCGAGCACCACGATATCGTACCGAGATTTTGTCATGCGGTCTTCCGGGAGACGTTATCCTTTTATCGTATTATTGTCACATTCAGGACAGGGTGGCGGTCGCCGAAGCTCCGTGAAGTTCGCTCATGCCAAGCGCGGCAAAAGGGCAGATGGTAACGCACGCGGCGCAGCCGCTGCACCGTGCCCCATCAATAACGAGTTCATCGCACAAGAGCAGCAGGGCGTTCGTCGGGCATACGCTGATACAGGTTCCGCACCGGTCGCATTTGGATTGATCGATGGTTGCAATCACGATGGCGCTCAGACGGGCGAAGCGATCCGGGCGCAGATTCGTTCAACCGCCGCATCGAGTTGCTTTTTATTACTTTTACCGAAAAGGTAGCGCACCGCCTCGCCGGGCAGCGCCTCGGCATCGGACAATTCAAGCTTCTTGCTCATGGAATACAGGGCGCGGGAGGCGCCAAGCGCTTTCCAGGGGAACCCCATGGTGACAAAGGCGAGCGCTTTCTTGCCTTTCAGGGCGCCGATGCTCGAAAGGTATTTCATGATGACGGGGGAGGCCTTGAATGCCCACACCGGTCCGCCGACCAGCACCCGGTCGAATTGCGCGAGTTCCGCATCGCCCGGCGCGTTACTGATGGTGAATCGGCGGGAACTCGGTCGCGAGAGACCGGTGGTCATGAGAAGGATCGTATCCACGTCGTGACCCCGTTCGCTGCATTTCGCGGCGATGGCCTTTGCAAACGCGGCGGTATGTCCCGATTGCGAATGAACGATGATGCCGATTTTCATTGAGACCGCCTTTCGCGGGGTGCCGGGTAATTTACGGCAACTGCGGGATAGAATTGGGCGCGATGATTTTCCGCGGAGACAAAGTATCGAGGTCGAATCCCTCGCTTGCTCCATGCGCTCGCAGCACCGCTGTATCGCCCACGATGGTAAACGCGAACGCGGCCGGATCGAGGTACTTCGCGAGCGCGCGCCGGACCTCGTCCTTCGTTACCGCGCCCAACTCATCGGCATACCGCTTAAAGTGAAGCGGCGACCGGCAGTAGTACTCGTTCCACCCGTAGGTCGCCACGACGTCGAACGGCGACCTGAACGTCGACGGCAGCCCTCCGATGAGGGTCTCCTTGGCGTGTTCGAGTTCCCCGTCCGTAATGCCGTTCGCGAGGAGATCCCGGATGATATCGAGCGACAGCGCCGTTGCCTGGCCGAACGTTTCACTCTTGGTAAAAAAGTCGACGTACCAGGTTCCCGGGTAGGTGTAGTTCGATTCGGCATTCGTATGGATTGAGTATGTCAATCCCGCGTTGGAGCGCACCCGCGTACCGAGACGGGAGGTAAACCCGCCGCCCCCAAGGATAAAATTCGCGATGGAAACCGCGTAATAATCGGCATTCGGCCGTTTGAAGAGCGGCATGCCGAAGCGGACATACGCCTGGGTGATCGGTTTTTGAATGACAAGGCATTTTTCTGATTTACCGAAGGATATTTTCGGGAAGCTGGTGTCGCCGACCGGTGTTGCCGGAGGGAACAGCTTTTCCAGCCGGTCGATCATGGCCGAGCGATCGAACCTCCCCGCGATCGAAAATATGCAGTTACCGGTTGAGATTGCCCGCCGGTGCAGGTCGACAAGATCGCTTTGCTTTATGCGATTGATGGATTGTTCGGTGGAAATCCGTGCAACGGGCGAGCCGGCGTACATGACTTTCTGATAGGCGATGTCGAGGGTGGGCCCGGGGTTGTCGAAACGGTGGCGGATATTCTCGATGACTATCTTCTTCTCCT
The DNA here is from genome assembly GCA_049521335.1 of Chitinispirillaceae bacterium. Lineage (GTDB taxonomy): Bacteria > Fibrobacterota > Chitinivibrionia > Chitinivibrionales > Chitinispirillaceae > BOG-1184. The sequence goes on along the minus strand of JBEKOX010000039.1, from coordinate 19,886 downwards.
TGTCGAGCTCCCTTTCGTCAAACCTGGGATAAAAGAGCATCTGCTTGATGACGGCAAAGGCGGTATCGGCAAAATCCGACAGGAACGAGGCGCTGAACTCAACGAGGTCTTCGGAGGCGGAGATGTTGACGCGCAGGGCATACCGATCGATGATTGCATCGATCGAATCGGGCGGATAGGCTCTCGTTCCCCCGTTCTTCAGGAGCTTGCCGAGAAGCGAACACGCCCCTTCCTTGCCGGACGGGTCCTTGAGGGCGCCCCAGCGGAAATAGGCGGCAACCTCAATGAGGGGGAGCTGCGAATCGACGGCGATATAGGCGCGAAGTCCGTTCTTCAGGGTCTCGCGATAGGGCGCACCGAGCGGCACGGTCCAGTCGAGGGGCGGATAGACGATCTTCGAAGGACTCGACGGGAGCCCGTTTTCGTCCGCCGGCGAGGCCGGCGCGGAGAAAGCGGATATCAGGATGACAATAAATAATAGTGATGTAAGCCGCATGATTGTTTCCCTATCGCAATTGTTCGGTCGATGGTGCAAAGTTACCCGTCCGGTTCGGCACGACGCCTGGCGGCGGAAGGAGAAGACCGATGGTCATGAATGCGGGGTCGAGATATTTCTTCGCCACCGGCGGAATTTCCCGGGGCTTCACCTCCGCGATGCTATCGGGGTAAGTCAACATGTCCCGCCAACTTCCCAGCCGCTCAAAAAAAGCGAGCCGGTCGGATAATCCTTCGAGCGATTTCAGGTCCGAAACAAATGACATCCGGATGTCGTTCCTCACGCGCTGCATCTCGGCATCGGTCGGCGGAACCGACGCAATCCGGGCCAGTTCTTCGCGGATGATACGTTCGACCTTTGCAGGGTCGGTTCCGGTTTTAAGGTCGGCGGAAATCTGGAAACAGCCGTCGAACAGGCGCAGCTCGTTCGAAACGTCAATGGATATGCAGAGCCCTTCGATATCGACAAGGCGGCGGTAGAGCCTCCCGCTGCGTCCCGAAAGGATGCCTTCGATGACGTCGAGCCGGTAAAGATCCGGATTCGGGTAGCCAGGCGTATGGAAGAGCATGTCGATGTGCGGCGCCGCGTCGTCATAGACGGTATAGCGGGTTTCCCCGATCGGCGCCGGCTCGCGGGTGATCGGCTCCTCCTTGGGCTGCTGCGCCCGCGGGATCGAGCCGAAGTAGCGCTCCACGTTCTTCCTTGCTGTTACCGTATCGATATTGCCGACCAGTATCATTACCGCGTTATCGGGTGTGTAGAACCGGCGAACGTACTGCTCCAGCTTCTGGCGGGTGTAGCCGCGGATATCCGACGGCCATCCGATGGTGGGAATGCGGTAGGGGCTTGCAATATCAAAAAGCGCGTTGAGCCGCTCCCAGTATCTGCCATCGGGCTTGTTGTCGATGCGCATCCGCCGCTCTTCCATGACGACATCGCGCTCGCTCGGGAACTCCCGCAAAACCGGGTCGCTCATGCGGTCGGATTCGATCCAGTAGAACAGGTCAACCTTGTTTTTTGGAAGGGTGACGATATAGGCGGTCATGTTGTCCGCGGTCCATGCGTTGAGACCGGTCCCGCCGTTGTTCTGATAGAGCTCCCAGATTTCGTCCTTCTTTATGTATTTCCTTTGTTTGTCAAGAGTCGCGGTAATCTGCTGCCGGTACAGTTTCGAAAGGGAATCCTGACGACCGACCGCCTGCTCGCGGTTATAGGCCAGCCGGTCAAGAGAATCGATGGTTTCCATATACGGAATCTCTTTTTCGTAATCGGTAGTCCCCAGGCGCTTCGTCCCCTTGAACATCATATGCTCGAACATGTGCGAAAGCCCGGTATAACCGGAGGATTCGTACATCGATCCGACAAAGTAATAAATCCTGCACGAGACAACGGCCACATTGGTATCGGGAACCATGATGAGGCGCAGGCCGTTATCAAGGGTCGAGTAGCTTACCGGCAGATTTATATCGGCGGCATTGGCCGAAATAACGAGAAAAAGCGACATTGAAATTATTCGTGCAGCGACGTGCATGCGATGGGACTCCTCCTTGATTGCACAATGACGGTAAGGTAGTAAAATAAATTATGCAGGCTCGAATCATAAAACCATAGAAACTGGCTAGAAAATAATGTCGAAGCCCATATCAGGTCAGGGAGCCGATTAACGTAACGGGATGAAGCGATGTAATCTTCTTCTCAGGGAAGCCCGATTATACAATCCATTACCCGGGAGTACGGAAACCTGAGCAAAGATGAGATTATTTCATTTATTGCCAATGACTTGAACCAATGATCCTAACCTGCCGCAATAATAAATAGCGCGAGATCGCAATAATTTGTACCCTCTACAGGAAGCGCCTCTCGTGCCAACCGAAATTATGCCAAAAAGGATAGTGAAGTGCGACTGTTTATCATTTCCGACCTCCACCTGAGCGACGGGCGAGCGTTATCGACATTTGGATGGCGCGAGGATGCCTTCATCGAAGCAATGGAAGCGATCAGAGAAGGGCACGCCGTCGACCGGGTCGTCCTTAACGGGGATGTCTTCGACCTCTATCACTCCAAATACCGCCATATCGCCGATCATAACCGGAAACTCGTCGACTACCTAGCCGCCATCGATGCGGTCTTCATAAAAGGGAACCATGACCGGGCCCTTGAGCATACGCGCGAGTTCTGTTCTATTGTGAATAGCCGCGGGGAGAAGATTCATATCGAGCATGGACATCGCGCCGATGTGTTCAATGGAACGGGGCTGGGAAGAGGGCTGGGCCGCGTTTTCTTTCATCTCCTCGTGTCGGCATCCCGGTTCGCGCGGCCCTGTGCGTGGTATTTCGGCTGCGTGCATCGCATGGAAGCGCGCAAAGATCGCAGAACCCGCAACTCGAACCGCCATTTACGCTACGCCTCGAAGCTCCTGCGGCACAACGATGTGGTGGTGCTCGGCCATACCCATAAAATCGAAGTCCGTCAGACCGATACCCGGAACGGGCGAAAACGGTATTTCAATTCCGGTTCATGCTCGCTGGGCAGAATGCAGGGAATCGTTTTAGATACTGAAACACTTGAGCATACCGCCATTCGCTTCGATCCCTTCCGACGCGGAAACGGCGGCGCGGCGGGGATCGCTCAACGCGCGACGGCGATTTCCCGTTCGAGCAGCGTTACCCCGGCGCCGGTCACCCGCAGAAGGTAAGCCCCCGACCGCAGCGAGGCCGGCAGCCGACACTCGGCCGCTCCCGACATGTTCTTCATGAACACCGCCCGTCCATTGACATCAAAAAGAATGACGCCGACGTTATACCGCCAGTTTTTCGCGATATACACCGCATTATTACGCAAATACGCCCTCTGCGCCGCTTCGGACGCCGCGAGTTGTCGCGTCGCGGAAGCGACCTGCGGCGCGAGCTTGTACACTTCGCTTCCCGCAAGCAGAAAAATGCCGACTCCATAGTCGTCGAAGTTGGGCTGCGAATTGTAGGTCACCGGCGGCGTTTGGGAGGGCGCGTCACCGGTGCCCTGCACATAACCGAGAATAATGCTGTCGGTGATGGGGTGAATGCAGCTGTCAACCATCGCGTTCCATCCCCTGGCAAGAACCGGCAGGTAGGTTGCGGTATCGAGAATCCCGTGGTTGACGCCCCAGGCCATTGCATAGGTAAAAAAACCCGTGCCCGTTTCCTCCGGACCGCCGCAGTCATTCGGATCGCCGAGGTTCATGTTCCAGAACCCGTCGCTTCGCTGAATCGGCAAAAGGGCGGCGGCCATCTGCTGGATGATCTGAATATACTCCGCACGATGCGCGTTGGTAGCGGGAAGGTAATCGAGGACCCGGCAGAGCGCCCCGATAGCCCAGCCGTTGCCGCGAGACCAGAAGCAGGGGAGCTTATTGGTATCCAAATAGGTCCCCCCGTAGGCGGGCGACAGGAACGTCGAATCCCTGAACCAGAGGTGCGTCACGGTGTCCCACAATCCCGTGTGGTGTATCGTCACTTTCGGGTACTCAAAAAAATTGTGCATGGTGGTGTAGGCGGCAGTATCGTTTCTTATGAATCCAACCCGCGCGAAAACTGGCATGGCCATCTGGATGGCATCGACCCAGGTCCAGTAATTGACGGCGGCACTCTTCTTCATGGCGTTGACGTACGCCGTATCATTCAGTATCCGTATTTTCTGCATGGTATCGGCCTGATACAGCTCGGCATAGGCCTGCCCGGCGCACTGGCCGTTGGCATTGGCACCGCCGTTCCCACCCTTGAAAGCCCAGTCGAAGAAGGTTCCCCAGGTGACGGCATAGCTGTAAAGCGCCGTGTCCGGCGCCATCCGGTAGAGCGCCATGTGCCCTTCGAAGTAGGCTCCGCGTGTCCATTCGTTGCCCGGATCGCCCCCGTTGAGGCAGGAATTGCAGGCGGAAGTCGGCCATCTTTTAATAAAGTGATTGTCGACATACTGCATTTTTGCCAGCACCGAATCCTTGATCGGCAGCGTGGTTGTGGCCGCGAAACCGCCGGAAGAGAGTATCGCGGTCAAAAAGCAGACGGTGATTCGCGAACCAAGGGGCGCTTTTTCCGCATTCATAGGCATGTCCTTATTCAGGGGAAATGATATGGCCGGATATTTTCCGCATCACCATCTATAAAATGTGTATTTTCCCGGTCAGGCGTGGACATTATTTCACCTTTTGATGCCGTTCTACGCGGTATTTGACCGCCATTTTATCCGGATGGTACGAGGCCTTGGCCTGCCGCAGGGATTCAAGGCCCAGATCCTGTTCAAAATTAAAGAGAGCATATTTTGAAGGCATTATGCCGGCAAATTGTTGATACATAAATTGATAGATCCCCTTGAACCGGTGATCGGCCTTCGCAAAATGGATAACGAAGGTCGTCGCATCAAGTTCCTCCCCCATGATGAACCCCGCCGGTTGACCATCGATGTAGTAGATGCCGCCGCAGAGACCCAGCTCCTCATACAGGGAGATCGCCTCGTTGCATGCCCCGTAATCCGTCGCTTCAGGCGGGAGGTCCGAAGTTTTGTTCCAGGCATCGAGCGCCGTCCGGGCATCGGCGAGTCGGTCATTGGTGAGGGGAAGCGCCTCGCAGGAGTAGCGTTTCGTAAATTGAAGGAGCAGGTTTCTTTTACTATGCAGCTTCCTGCCGGAATAGGCGACAAGCTTATTGATGAGGTGAAGGTAGTCGCTCTCGGTATCGTCATGAGAAACAGCGTATTCGGATCCGGGGAAGTCGGTGAGCCATATTTCCGGAATGGGAAACAGGCAGCCGTAGCGGTCGATCATTCGATCGAGCGCCGCTTTATTGATTTTGCGTACGTCACGGGTCGGCATGACATACTCTCTCCCGGAATAGGCCTTGCCGCGAATGAACGGAACCTCATCGATCAGAACCGAATAGGCGTGCTTTTCGCGGAAAAGATAGAGATTCGCGAAGCTGTACTCAGAGAGCGACGAGCCGGATGTTCGCAGCCCTTCCGAAAGAATTGATTTATGGTTAAGCGACAGGGGTTCTTCCTGCATGATAATTTCCCGGCAGGAGGTATATTTCAGCCTTCTAAAATTCAATTAAAGAAAGTAATCGCGCCAAAAATGAGAAAATCGGAATTCAGGAACCTCGCCATCATCGCCCACGTTGACCATGGAAAGACCACCCTCCTTGACGGCATGCTCCGCCAGAGCGGCACCTTCAGGGAAAACCAGGAGGTCGCCGAACGGATCATGGATTCCATGGATCTCGAACGGGAGCGCGGCATCACGATCCTCGCGAAAAATACCTCGGTCCAGTACAACGGCGTCAAGATCAACATCGTCGATACGCCGGGACACGCCGATTTCGGCGGCGAGGTGGAACGGAGCCTCAACCTGGTCGACGGCGCGCTGCTTTTGGTCGATGCCAGCGAAGGGCCGCTGCCGCAGACCCGATTCGTGCTGCGAAAGGCGCTGGAAAAGAAGATCCCCATCATCCTCGTCATCAATAAAATCGACCGTTCCGACGCGCGGATCGCGGCGGTCATCAATGAGGTCTACGACCTGTTCATCGATCTTGACGTAACGGAAGAACAGATCGATTTCCCGATTCTCTACACCAATGCCAAGACCGCCGTGGCGCACGTGAAAATTAACGACGGGTCGACCAACCTGGCACCCCTGTTCGAGGCGATTCTCGCGAGAATACCGGGCCCCGAAGCGAACGACGACGTTGTTCCGCAATTTCTCGTCACGAATCTCGGCTACGACTCCTATGTCGGCCAGGTGGCGGTGGGAAGACTGTCGAGCGGCATGCTCGAAATGAACAAAACCTACAGTCTCTGCGGGAAAGGGTCGATAACGCACGGGGTCAAATTCTCAGCACTTTACACTTTCCATGGTTTGCAGAAGACGCAGGTGACCTCGCTCGTGGCCGGCGACATCATCGCCGTCGCCGGCGTCGAGAACGTCCAGATCGGCGATACCATCTCGTCCGATCTCGACCCGAAGCCGCTCCCCCGGATCCAGATCGACGAACCGACCGTCTCCATGATCTTTTACGTCAACGATGGTCCCCTTGCCGGGCGGGAGGGAACCTTCCTGACGTCGCGCCACCTTCGCGACCGGCTGACCCGCGAGGTCCTTGGCAACGTGTCGATGAAACTCAAGGATATCGGCCGCACCGACGCCTTCGAGGTGTGCGGCCGCGGCGAACTGCAGATGGCTGTGCTCATCGAAACCATGCGGCGCGAAGGGTACGAGTTCATGGTGTCCAAGCCGCGCGTCATCACCCGCAGGGAGAACGGCGCGGTCATGGAGCCCGTCGAACGGGTATACCTTGACGTACCGGAAGAGCGGGTCGGCATCATCACCGAAAAGTTGTCGACGCGCAAGGGCCGCATGATCTCGATGGAGAACCACGGCCACGGCCGGGCAATAATGGAGTTTGTCATCCCCTCGCGCGGGCTTATCGGGTTTCGCAGCCAGTTTCTCACGGATACCAAGGGCGCCGGCCTCATGAACACGCTCTTCGAGGGCTACGCGAAATGGTTCGGGCCCATTCCGCAACGGACGAACGGCGCCATGATTGCCGACCGGGAAGGGAGGGTGACGAATTACGCATGCCTCGGCATGGCCGACCGGGGCGAACTGCTCGTCGAGGTCGGGACCGAGGTGTACGCCGGGATGGTCATCGGCGAGCGCAACCGGCCCGAAGACATGGCGGTCAATATCGCCCGCGAGAAAAAACTCACCAACATGCGCAGCTCCACCGCCGAGGCCACGGTCGTGCTCCGGCCGCCGCGCCTGCTCTCCCTGGACCAGTCGATCGAGTTCATTGCCGAGGACGAACTCGTCGAGGTCACGCCCAAAAACATCCGCCTGCGTAAGATGGAACTTGACGCGGGAAAGCGTGCTTCCATGCGGAATAAATTGAAGGCGCTGCAGGAAGATTGAATCTGTACTACGTCTACCTTCTCCGCTGCGCCGATGCCACCCTGTATTGCGGCATCACGAACGACCCTGACCGGCGGCTTCGCGATCATATTAGCGGCAAGGGCGCCCGATATACGCGCGGCAGGCTGCCGGTGAGGGTCGTCTACCGGGAAGAGGCTGGCGGCAAGGGAGAGGCGCTGCGGCGGGAGCGGGCGATCAAGAAAATGCCGAAGGTGAAGAAGGAACGACTGGCACTTGAATGGCTGCGGGATGATCGACAACGGAAAAACTTCAGGCGGTCGCCCTATTGACTACGCTAGGATACCTCCGGCAACCGTACCACTTTTTTGAGCATGATACCATGATACATTGTATGGCAGGTTATCCCCGCCCGCTCTTTCCCTCTCCATTCGAGAGAGAGAAAGAGCGTCAAGGGGTTTTACTGCGATGAAGCGAGATATGCCAAGCCTGTCCAAAAGAGACTTTCTTACGACCTCACCGCGACATGCTTCACAAGAGAGTACTTCGAACCTGAACATTGTAGAATATAGACGCCCGTCGGTATTTTTTGCAGCGGAATGACGGCCGCGCCTGCGCAATAGACGCCCGATCTGAATACCTTCCGCCCGCTCGTCGTATAGAGCTCTACCTTGTACAAACCCGGCGATGGTACCGTAAGCATCAGTTTGCCGTTCAGGATATCCGCGCGCAGGGCTACCGGCATCATGCTCTTTGTCGCGTCCGCCGGATTTCTGATCGACGCAATAGTGTTTGGATTCGACAGGACCATCACCGAAACTCCCCAGTAATGCTGCGAGAAAGCCTTGGTATAGGTGGTCCCCGTAAGCGTCTGTGTTGATGAATCGTAAATGCCCATCCCCGTTTGCACCCTGATCGAATCCCATTGGGCGTGCGTCGGCGAGCTGGGCTTGCCGACTTTCACCCATTCTGTTTGGGTATTCCAGTGAGTAGTATCGACCAGGAACTGCTCCATATGCACCGGACCTGGGGCCCAGGGAATACCGTTGACGGTAAGAATAATGCTGTCGGTCGGTTCAGAACTCGGCGACGTGAAGTTATAATTATCGTACACGAGTACCTGGATCGAATCGTTTGCGCTATCCGACGTGGCCATGAGATTGACGCCATCCGCGGTGCCGAGCGCTGCGCCACCATACGAGGAATCTTCAATGACGCTCAGCCTGTGCAACATGTTATACACCTGAATAACGGGTTTTGAAATGTACAAGGAATTTTCATAGGTCGAATCTCCCCGCAGGTAAAAATTCCCGCCCGCACCAAAAGCCAGAGGAGGGCCCGCACCGGACATCTCTTCCTCATAGGCGTCGGAAAGGCACCAGTGGTCGAACATCACGGGCGGCGTATACGGTGCGCTCATTTCGTTCAACTGATGGGCGGCATCCACCAGCCAGCTTCCGCTTTGAAGCAGGTCCGCGGAGCCCAGCCCCCCCTGTTCGTCGCAGATAACTATGCCGGTATACCAGGGATAATTTTCCCGCAGCTGATCCAGAATCATTTTTTGATATAAAACAATGTCATTATTCGTATTCAAACCGCCGCTCATACTACCGGCCAAGTACCAATGGTAGGAAAGAAAATCGAGTGGTAAGGGCTTTCCCGTTGCGGGATTAGTGCTGCCGTGGCAATAGTTCAACAGGAGTGCAAAATCATTTCCTCCCCCGAAAGTATTCCCTCCTTCAGCCGCCGGACCGCCTACCTTTATCAGCGAATCCGCCTGTTTCAGTCCGGTGACCGTATAAGCATACAGCGGCATATAGTCCGGGTCAAAATCAATATACCACCAATCCGGTTCGTTCCAGACTTCGAAGTACCATTTGCGGACCTCATCGACGCCATATCTCGCTTCGCAATGCGTGACGATGCTGTCCATGAGCGCTTCCCATTGACCCCATCCGTATTTGGTGGGCGGGGATTTGTTGGGCGTCACTCCATTGTAGTTCACGGTGACTGTTTGCGTGCCGGATGCAAGCGGCGGCGGCGTACAGCTTATTTCAAGTTCAGGACGCATGCCTCCATTCACGCCCATGTCATACACGGAGTCGAACCGGGTCCAGTTCAGGGTGAGCGTCGTAGCAGAGGCGGCGACCACCAGGCCGATATCAGCGTCAAGAATCGCATGTCCCCGGAAATACTGGATACCCCCTTGGTCGTGAATGGCCTTCAAGTCACCGCCCCAGCCTATTCCCCAAACCGTGTGTATCGCCCCATTCATATGATCGGTCGCTACGCCCATCTCGGCGAAGTGGCTCCATGCATGGGTATGCTTGTTGGCCAAAACGGTAAGATTGTACGTTGCCGCCTGCGGTTCAAAAAGACAGGCGGCGAAGATCGCGACGGTTGCCGCGCAGAAAATAAGCTTGTGCTTCATAAAACAACCTCCCTTGTGAAAACATTGTATCGTTTTTGTAGTATCACATAGTATTCTATAAACACCATTGTTATCCTTAAATGCCTGCATCGTTTTAACAAACGAAGCGAATTAAAAAATAATAATAAACGATGGACGTCACTCCCCTCCCCCTTCGGCGAAGAAACATCGTCAGAATTATGTTTAACAATATATTCATGTGCGTCTGAACCGTGATACATTTTAATCTCTATAAATTGCACTATTATTAGACCACATCGTCATCTGGTTGAATTATAAGTCTTATCCGGTTTCTCGCGCCAAACACGCGACGCTTCTTTTTCGTACGTATTCTGAAAGGATTTTGCGTCGTGTCGCGTGTTTAAAATACGCGACAGCATGAGAGGGAAAAACTATAAAACGACTTTATCTATGCGGTTTTTATTGTGGAGAAAAATCCAAGTATTATTTGCCGCAGTGGAAACCATTTACCACGAACAGTTATCCTCTGGCCACCCCTGCCAGTCGGGTTTCTTGATCTCCTCAAGGAGGGTATCATCGATAACCGAACCTTTTTTTGTATCACTTCTGATAGTCGCAAGTTTTTCAGGCCACTTGGTTTTTATTTCGGATAAAATCTTTGTGTCAAGTTTTGCCATATAAAAGGATTTCACTTTCCTGATGCCTGTTTTCAAAAAAATGGCTCCCCGAAGGTCAGCTCCCCCAAGGTTGGCTTTCCCAAGGTTGGCTCCTCCAAAGTTGACTCCCTGAAGGTTGGCTCCTTCTAAGTCGGCTCCCTCAAGATCGGTTCCTTCAAGGTCGGCTCCTTCAAGGTCAGCTTCCTGAAGGTCCGCTCCCCGAAGATTGGCTCCTTCAAGAATAGCCTTTCCAAGGTCGGCGCCGTGAAGGTTGGCTTTCTGAAAGTTGACTCCCTGAAGGTTGGCTTTCCGAAGGGAGACTCCCCGAAGGTTGGCGCCTGCAAGATTGGCTCTCGCAAGGTTGGCTTCCGCCAAGTTGGCTCCAGCAAGGTTGGCTCCAGCGAGGATGGCGTCCAGAAGGTCCGCTCCGGCAAGGTCGGCTCCCCGAAGGTTGGCCCCTTGACCAGTCTCGACATTCTTCTCGACCATCGTAGCCGTTCTCCCTGAAAGCTCCAACGGCTCTATCTCTTTACGTCGAAAATCCGAATCATATTGTTCCTGCTTCTCAGCCATGCTGATGTTCCTCTTCCCACCGATACTGTTGCATTGCTGAGTGTCCATCAAATCGGAGCCAGTTCAAATTAGCCTCCTGAAGATCCGCTCCGTTAAGGTTGGCCTGCTGCAGGTTAGCCTGTTGAAGGTTGGCTCTTTCAAGGTCGGCTCCCGCAAGGTTGGCTCTTTCGAGGTCGGCCCCCGCAAGGTTGGCCCGCTCAAGGTTGGCTTTCTGAAGGTCGGCCCGCCGCAGTTCGACTCCTCGGAGGTCAGGCCTGACGTTTCTGTTTTCTTTTCTCCATTTATTCCAATTTCGCACTCCTGATTTTAGTATGTCAATATGATTGTGCGAAGACAGCATGACAAACCTCCTCTCTTGTTATTCATCTGTGTTTGTCGGTATCGGTTGAATCTTCTCAATCTCATAAATCCTCAGTTCACATTGCATTTATCACCTTACTATTGCGTCTCTCCCCCATCCTAAACCGCCGAAAGCCTGAACGGCCATCTGTACACGGCGCTTTAAAAGAATACTCGAACAGTTCTGGAAGGAAAAACAGGCAGGTTTCCGAACTTAAAACAAGTATTGAGCAGCCTTCAGATTGTCCCTCTGTTCCCCGGCTAAAGATATCCCTATACTACGGATAAAAGGGACAAACAGGAAAGACCGAATAATCCGATGTTGAAACCGATAATCCCCAAAGACACAATGATTGATACAACGTTAATCATGCAACGCTCCTTTTTGTAGGGATGGTAAAATAACTGGTGAAAATTACAGGGTTGTTTGGCTGAGGAGATAAATGTGTTCAATTTAGAATAACTATTCTTTAAATCGATACACTTATAGCACCACCTCCCAAAACTCCACAAAGTTTGTAGTGAGGATCGCTATTGCACCCCCTTACTCCACCCCACCGGCTTGAAATTAAGCAAAAAACGTGCCAGTCGGTTGGGTGACGTTACCCTTCTCCACGCCCAATTCGATATGTAAACATCAGAAGTGCCTCAATCGAATACTCGACAGTTCTGGAAGGAAAAACAGGTATCCGAACTCAAAACAAGTATTGAGCAGCCTTCAGATCTCCCTATGCTTCCCGGCTAAAGATATCCCTATACTACTGATAATAGGGACAAACAGGAAAGACCGAATAATCCGATGTTGAACCCGATAATCCCCAAAGACACAATGACCGATACAACGTTAATCATGCTACGCTCCTTTTTTGTATGTTTTTTGTGTAAAAGTAAAATAGCGAATGAAAATTACTGGCGTATTGGGTTGGGGTGATAAATTGATTCAATGTAGAATAGATATTCTTTAATCGATACAATTATGATCGCACACTCCAAATCTCAATAAGAATTGCACACGGGATCGCTATTGCAACCCTTCGCCACGTACTACTTCGATATGTAGACATCAGAGGTGCTTTAAATGAATACTCGACAGTTCTGGAAGGAAAAACAGGTATCCGAACTTAAAACAAGTATTGAGCAGCCTTCAGACTCTAAACTGGTATCAAATTTATCAATAACGCTTCATTTATTGTTCGTTCAAGTTGCATAAGATAATTCATGCGCAGCGAAAGTGCAAGGGCAAGCTTAACCTGACAAATGAGGATACTACTCAAGATAATCCTTTTGTCATACCTTTGCAGGGAGGGGTATATGGAATTATCACTAAAATTCCATATACCCCTAATTTGTCAATCGCTATCGTGGAGATTTCGTTTCCGATAGCTATCTCATCATCAGGCCTGTTACGGCGTTGTTTCCCGGTTCCCGAACGATATAAAGACCGTTCGGCAACTTGCTGCCCGCCAGGCATCGCACGCCGTTAATGGTGTAAACGGCGGCCGATTTTGTTTCAGCTCCGGTCAATAACCCGTTCATCTTGGTCCCGTTAGCGCGCTGTTGAAATTTTGATTCATCGGATGGCAGGACCCCGACTTGGGAGTTGTCAGTCCCCAGCACTATATACGCCTTCACAAATGTACCATCAGACGTAAGTTGGGAAGCGGTCCAGCCGCCGTTATAGCTGGCGCCCGAAACCAATGTGCCGAGACATGCGTCCTGCCACTCAACACCCCAGTTCGTGGAACCGATCAAATTCGAATCAAGGTAATGATACCACAAAGTGCATTCGGGTTGGGCCGGCGTAGTGCCGGTATTGCAGGCGCCGTATTCGGTAATAAAAACCGCGCAACCGTCTTTCATCGTGGTCGTAATGCTGGGACTAAAACTGGCAACGGGGTGACTCCCTGCGTAAAAGTGCATCGTATAGCCAACCTGCTTATAATCGGTAATGGGGTCCGCACCAGCATCTGAAGGTATCTGGTCCCATTGCGGGTTGCCGCAGAGGACGATATTGCCGGTGTCAATGGCGCGTATTGCGCCTATCACTGTCTCCATATAGGGTTTGATCACGCCGGACCATGAGGGACCGCCGCTCTCGCTCGGTTCGTTCCACGGTTCATACAGGATGTTGTTATATTGATGATACGAAGTGGCTATGGTTTTGAAGAATGACGACGCATCGGCGGCATTGGCGTTGGCGGTACAATCATGCCAATCGACAATGACGTACATTCCGCTGTCAATGCACGCCTGAATGACGGCGGTAATGTTGCTCATCGGAACGGAACCATCGGTCAGGTACGGCAATCGAATAATGTGGCATTTCCAGTTCGAATAAAGCCAGGCGATGCAACCGGCAGTATAAAAATCATATCCACCCGTTGAAGTCCATGGGTACATCGCCATTCCACGCATCTGGACGGGATTGCCATTTTGATCACAAATATGGGCATTTTTAATCATGAGGTGGCCGTGCATCGCCGGCTTGCCGAAGCTCAGGGAAACAAGGGCCAGACAGGTAAACACCATCACAACAAAACTTGAAAACCTCCTCATCCGTTGGATGAGCGATTGAAAGATATTGATTTTTAACATGATACACCCCCTCCTTGAATGTGTTGTAACGTAGTTTTATTAACTTCTTTCTGACGCTTTATGCGAACATGAACACTACTAACCCTCTTTCCACATCACTCTGCGAACGGTGTGTGCGGGAGAAAGCGCAATTACCGTGTTGTTGAACCCACGTTAGGTTCGTGTTTATGGTTAACAATATATTTATGCGTGTCTGAACAGTGATACATATTTATTTTTATGAATTGCACAATTATTAAATCATCGTTATCATCTAATCATAATGCTTGTCGGGTTTCTCGCGATGGGTTCCACGGGGAGCAGCTCGCGCACTTCGCGCCAATACAACGCGCTGCTTCCTGTCAAGGGTAACAGTCTCAGCCAAAGCTTCAAACAAACAACTACGTAGTATACCAGTAGGGAGAATAAAACGACCGTCAAAATAATAGGATAGTATTCTGCTCGAATTAAAGGTAAGTGGGTACGGTACAGCATACCACTTCACTCGTGCACTTTACCAATTTCAGGGGTATTACCACGTATTTAGAGATGCGACAGCTTAAGGAGATTAAAATAAATAAGCCCCGAAAACCTTGATTTTATTGGTTCCCAGAGCCTTTTTGATGGCGGGCTGGACGAGGCTCGAACTCGCGACCTCCGGCTTGACAGGCCGGCGTTCTAACCGACTGAACTACCAGCCCGGTTAAATCCTTTTCCTAATGGGCGTTGTAGGGATCGAACCTACGACCACCTGCGTGTAAGGCAGGTACTCTATACCAGCTGAGCTAAACGCCCTATTTTTTATTTGCTTGCTCGTCTGCACGTTCCTTTTTGCTCTTCGCAAGAATCGCATAGGGAACAAAAATGCAGTAAACGGCAATGAGAACCAGCGGGGCTACCGTTTTCGACAGAGGATTGTTGACCGGTCCCTGACCCAGCAATATATACCCGACTACCAGTAGCGCCATCCCGATCACCAAAAGGATTATATTCTTTGCTGAAAAAATCTTGTCATGCATCGTTAAAATCTCCTGGATATGATAATTTAAGTTATGCCGGACAACTCCGCAAAGGTCAGATTTTAATTTCCGAAGCGATCTGCTCCTCATCTCCCGCATTTGAGGGATCTAACGCTCTTTTTCTGGTCGCCTGAATCGCAATATTCAGCGCAAGTTCATTCGGGCCGGAGAAGCAAAACCTTCTCCATTTAGCCACTCCCCCCCTCGGCAAAGTCCCGCAGTTTGCGCTCAAAACGGTATGTCGACCCCGGCCGCAACAATCCTGATGAGCCATATTCTTCGCCACGTTCTTGGCATTCTACCCCTGCTGAAAGCTATTTTTTCTACACGTAATTTTCCTATGGTAAATCGGCAAGGTTCCTGAAAGGAATGCTATGGCAAGGGTCGGATTCATCGGATGGCGTGGCATGGTCGGTTCGGTACTGATGGAACGCATGCTCGTGGAGCGCGATTTCACCGGTTTTGAACCGGTTTTCTTCAGTACCTCGCAAGCGGGTCAGACTGCCCCCCCAATCGGGCTGGACCTGCCGCTGCTTCAGGATGCGCATGACCTCGATACGCTTTCCCGATTCGACATTCTCGTTTCATGCCAGGGCGGCGATTATACCAACGAAGTGTACGACAAACTCCGCGGCCGGGGCTTTAAGGGCTACTGGATTGATGCGGCATCCGCTCTGCGAATGCGCGATGCGAGCGTCATCGTTCTCGACCCGGTCAACCGTGATGTCATCGACGCGGCGCTTGCCGCAGGCATCAAGGACTATATAGGGGGAAACTGTACCGTCAGCCTCATGCTCATGGCGCTCGCCGGCCTGTTCCGCAGAAAGCTCGTTGAATGGATTTCCACCATGACTTATCAGGCCGCCTCGGGAGCAGGCGCAAAGTATATGATCGAGCTCGTGGCGCAAATGAAGCATCTCTCGGAAGCAGCCTCAGGAGCTTTAAAAAATCCCTCGTCCACCGCGCTCGATCTCGATCGCATCATAACCGGGCAGTTGCGTGATGGAACCATGCCGACCGCTGTCTTCGGCGCACCGCTCGCCGCAAGCCTGATCCCTTGGATCGACAGGCTTATGGAAAACGGACAGACGCGCGAAGAGTGGAAAGGCGAAGCGGAGGGGAACAAGATCCTTGGAACCAGGCGGATCATCCCGGTCGACGGCATTTGCGTCCGCGTTAGTTCCATGCGGTGCCACAGCCAGGGCCTTACCATCAAAATGACAAGAGACGTGCCCGTCGATGAGATCGCCACCATGATTTCCTTCGATCACGAGTGGGCAAGGGTGGTACCGAATACAAGGGAGGCCACGCTACGCGAGCTCTCTCCTGCCGCGGTTTCAGGCTCCCTCATCGTTCCGGTGGGGCGATTGCGCAAAATGACGATGGGACCGACTTACCTTGCGGCATTTACCGTGGGAGACCAACTTCTCTGGGGCGCTGCCGAGCCGGTGCGCCGGATACTCAGAATAGTTCTTGAATATATAAAGTAAATTAACGAAAGGCTATTACGGCGTGGTCAGTGTGGGTGAGTATCATCCACGCTATCATCAGGAGCGTCTTCGCGAGGATTACCAATCCAATTATGAAGAGAGCCTTGTTCATCTTTTTTTCCGGAATTATTTCAATCAACCTGTTCATTCTTCTGTGTACTAAATGCCCTTTATGCACCTCTTTTATTTTCAACCGCATTGTTGCCTTTAAAAGCGCGCATGACGCTTACAATAAGGTAGTACCCGGAAAGGATGGCTGGCTTTTCCTGCAGCCAGAGCTCGATTATGTCGTGCACCCCCTGCCGCGGGACAATATCCGGCTCATCGCCGCCTTCAGTCGTACACTCGCCGAGCACGGCATGACGCTCTATGTGGCTCCGCTTCCAAACAAAATCGATGTTTACCCCGAGAGACTTACCTCAATGACGGCGCCCCATCCCGTGAGTAAATGTCGGGAGGAGTTCCTGGCCGATCTCAGGCGCGTCGGGGTTCGGGTCATTGATGTACTTCCTGCGCTTGTCAATGCGAAAGCGACGCGCCCGGTATTCGATCCCTACGAAAGCCATTGGACCTCGGGGGGAATCGTCGCGGCGGCCGAAATCATCGCACAAACCATCGCCCCGGATCTCACGACTCTCCGAGTATCGCATAACGTTCGCTATACGGTTCACGATACCGTGCTGACGGGGTGCGCCGACCTGCCCGCGAGGTTTAAAGACGCAGGCAAGGCATTCTGGTATCTTACTCCCGTAAAGCAGGTATGGAATCCCGACGGCCATCTCTACGCCGACGATAACAAATCCGAGATATTGATCCTGGGAGACAGTTTCGTCGATCATGGCCGGTGGTGGAGCGCGCATCTCGGCGCGCAGATCGCCCGGTTGATCGGTCACCCCACGCGCACCTACAGCAGCATCCTGGCAAATACGGAAGGCCCGTCCCTGTACAACCGGTTGCCGTCACTATTTCCGAAGAACGGCGTTGTCATCTGGGCCTTTGCCTCGCGTATTCTTCAATATCGCATGCGGATGACACAGGACACCAGCATTTGACATTCGGTGATCGTACCGGACAACTGACAAATGAATTGAATTTTTTCAGGAGAATTTGTCATGGTGAACTGCTACTTCTTTCCTTCCCCATCCTTTTTTATCTCTATTGTCAGTTCCACCTGCTCTCCCTCTTCGGGTTTGTCTTTTATCCCGAGCTCGACCTGATCTCCGTTGAGGCTGGCTAATTTCGCCGATTTTATTTCGCGTGAGGCAAGCCGAACCCCGCCCGACTTCGCGCCTTTAACCAGGTAGTCGTTGATGGAAAATTTCTCTTCGAGGACCCGGATGCGCGGGCCCGGCTTATATTCCACCAGCAGCTCGGCATGTTGATCGGTCGTCAGTTTCAGCGGCGTGCATTTTTCCGGCACGATGGAATAACCCTTGTTCAGAATGAACTGCTCGATTCTGCAGCGCTTGATATAGGGGTATCCGGTTTCGTCGTCGCGGAACACCACGGTAAACACCGTGTTCGCAAGCGTATCCTTGTCCGCGAAGCCGCAGTAGAGCATGCCCTTGTCTACAAAGGTTTTATCGACCACATTCGATACCGAGTATGCGCCGCCTTTACGAATCACGAGTATTCGATCGTAGGGCGAAACCTCGAACAGCGAGCTGCCATTCACCTCGTAGCCGAGGTAGCCGGTTTCCCGATCGTAACGGAGCTTGAGGTTACGCTGCGCCGCTTCGCGCACATCAACCTTGGTCAGCGAAACCTGCTCGGTATGGCGGGGAAAATTATCACGGTATTTATCGACGAGGCGCTGGAGAAAAGCCACGGCATAGTCGACGATGGCGCCAAGATGTTTTTTAATTTGGGCAAGCCGGTCACGGATCTCCCGCATCTCCCGCTTCGCCCGGTTGATATCGTAGAGGCTTATGCGACGAATCGGAATCTTGAGCAGGGTCTCGACATCATCGGCCGTAACCTCCCTCCTGATTTCGTCTTGAAACGGTCCGAGCCCCAAGAGTACCGCATCGACGACCCCCTGTGACGAGGTCTTGTCCTCGATCTTTTTATAGATCCTGTTTTCAATGAAAATCTGTTCGAGGGTCTTGGCATGCAGCTTATCCTTAAGCTGTTTCTCTTCGAGCCTGAGCTCGGCCCGCAAAATGTCGACAAGCCGGTCCGCGCCGCGCTGAATAACTTCCGACACGGTCACGATCGCCGGTTTATTCTCCTTTATTACGACCAAGTTGACTGAAATCGCCTGTTCGCATTCGGTAAAAGCGTACAGCGCATCGACCGTTTCGCTGGTATGGATGCCGCGAGCCAGACGGACCTCGATTTCCACCTGCTCCGCGGTATAATCGGCGATTCCGGCGATCTTGAGCTTTCCCTTGCGCGAGGCGTCCTCGACCGAGGCAATGAGCGATTCCGTGGTGGAACCGAATGGCAGATCCCTGATCACGACCCGTTTTTCATCACTCGTATCGAGCCTGGCGCGGACCAGTACCTTGCCGTTGCCGTCCTTGTATTCCGAAAAATCAGCCAGGCCGCCGGTCGGAAAGTCCGGAAAGACAAGAAGCTGGTCGCCCTGCAGGCAGGCGATCTCCGCTTCGAGGAGTTCGATCAGGTTATGCGGAAGGACTCGCGTCGCCATGCCCACCGCAATCCCTTCCGCACCTAGGGCAAGCAGCACCGGGATCTTTGCCGGAAGTACGATCGGCTCCTGGTTGCGGCCGTCATAGGAGGGTTCAAACTCGGTGATCGGGGGGTTAAACAGGGTTTCCCTGGCGAGGGCTGAAAGACGGCATTCGATATATCGCACCGCCGAAGCGGGGTCGCCGGTAAAGATATTTCCGAAGTTTCCCTGCATATCGATAAAGAGATCCTTGTTAGCAAGCGACACCAGCGCATCGCCGATCGAGGCATCGCCGTGCGGATGGTACCGCATGCATTGGCCCACGACGTTCGCTACTTTGTGGAACTTGCCGTCATCCATCTCGTAAAGCGTATGCAGGATACGCCGTTGAACAGGCTTGAGCCCGTCGTCGAGGTGCGGGATGGCGCGATCCTTGATGACATAGGAGGCGTATTCAAGAAAATTGGTATCGTAAAGGCTTTTGATGAACGCCATCAGATAAGGTGCTCCATGATATACTCGCGCCGTTCGGGCGTATTTTTTCCCATGTAAAACTCAAGAGTTTGGGGGATGAATTTGACCGACTTCACATTGACCTCGACCAGCCGTATATCCTCGCCGATAAAACGGCCGAATTCCGATGGCGATATCTCGCCGAGCCCTTTGAATCGCGTCACCTCGGGATCAGAGAGTGCCTTCACCGCCGCGTCACGCTCGCGTTCGCTGTAACAGTAACGGGTCTCCTTCTTATTCCGGACGCGGAAAAGCGGAGTTTCGAGAATGTAAATATGTCCCGCCACCACCAATTCCTCGAAGTAGG
>JBEKOX010000038.1:0-29978 GCA_049521335.1 Chitinispirillaceae bacterium | reverse complement strand
CCATGCGGCCAAGCTCCCGCAACCGTCCCGCCATGTTGTTGACCGGCCGGATTTCGCCGCCGAGCCCGAGTTCGCCGAGACAAGCGACATCGCGCCGCAGAGGACGGTTGCGGAAAGAGGAGAGAATCGCGGCACCGATTCCCAGATCGATCGCCGGTTCGGCCACGGTCAGGCCGCCCGCGATATTGAAGAATACGTCATGATCCCCCAGTGAGTGGCCGCCGTGGCGTTCGAGCACCGCCAGAATGATCGAAAGTCGCCGCGGGTTGATTCCCGAGGCCACGCGCTGCGGCATGCCGAAGTGCGATCGGTTGACAAGGGCTTGGAGTTCGACCACAAGGATCCTCGACCCTTCCATGATGGGAGCTATTGCCGTGCCGACTTGCGGATTGTGGCGGTTGAGCAGGAAGAATTCTGAGGCGTTCTGCACCTCGCGAAGGCCTGAGTCTGACATCGAAAGCAGGGCGATTTCGCCCGATGGCCCGAATCGATTCTTAACCGCCCGGACGATCCGGTACTGGTAGGTGGTATCGCCCTCAAACGACAGGACGGTGTCTACCATGTGTTCGAGCACGCGCGGCCCGGCAATGGCGCCCTCCTTGGTAACGTGGCCGATAAGGAATAGCACCGTACCGTTGCTCTTGGCGAAACGGAGAAGGAGCGCGGCGCTCTCACGGATCTGCGATACGCTTCCCGGCGCGCTTTCGAGCGCTTCGCAAAAAATAGTCTGGATAGAATCGATCACCACAATATCCGGCTTCTGCGCCATGAGAATCGTGAGGATCGCTTCGGCTGAAGTCTCGGTTGCCATATGCACCGGCGCGTCGGCAACCCCCAGCCTCCGCGCTCGCATCGACACCTGCCCGGTCGATTCCTCCCCGGAAAGATAGAGCGTCAATGCTCCGCCACGCGCCCAAGCAGACATAAGTTGCAACAGGAGCGTCGACTTCCCAATGCCGGGATCGCCAGCCAGAAGCACTGCAGCTCCCCTGACAAGTCCGCCGCCCAGCACACGATCGATTTCCGACAGCGGACTTTTGATGCGAGACTCGGAGGTCACCTTACTCTCTGCAAGCGACACCACCTTTGTCGATTTAGAAGTCATAGACTTGGCAACGCGCGAAACAGCGACCGGCTCCCGGAACTCGGTGACCGTGTCCCACGCTCCACAGCTATCGCACCGGCCCACCCATTTAGGATGCGATTCGCCGCAGGAGCCGCAAACATATACTGACCTTGTCTTTCGATTCATGGTTTCGAGAAGTCTGGATTCCCGGGTACCTGCCTGGCATGCGGTGAGCCGGAATTCGGAGTTTCCTCTCCGGATTCAGAAGTCCCCCCCCCCTTTGTTCCACTCCTGACCTCAAACGGCGTGGCATACACTTCTTCATCCTGGGCCACATAGTACATTTTGCGCTGGCCTCGGATGAATTGTTGAATATAGGGATTATGAGACTTTCTGATCTCGGTAGGTGCGCCGCAAAAAAGAATCCGGCCCTCGTGAATCATGGCGATTCTGTCCGCGATCTTGTAGGCCGAACCGAGATCGTGCGTGACGACAATCGAAGTCATCTGCAGCCGGTCTCGAAGGCTTACGATTAGGTCGTTGATCTTATCGGTCATGATCGGATCGAGAGAAGAAGTCGGTTCATCGTACAGCATGATTTCCGGATTCATGACAAGCCCCCGCGCCAGACCCACCCGGCTGCGCATGCCACCGGAGAGTTCGGCGGGCATTTTGGTTTTAACACTCTCCTTGAGGCCGACCTTTTCGAGAGATTCGCCGACGATTTTTATGATTTCCGCTTCGGTAAGCTCCGTGTGCTCGCGTAGGGGAAAGGCGATGTTTGCACCCACGTTCATCGAATCGAACAGCGCCGCTCCCTGAAAAAGGATGCCGAACTTCTTCCGATATTTTTCAAAGTCGGAGAGTTTGGTCACCGGCGAAGAGATAATCTCCCCGTCGAGCGTAATTTGTCCGGCGTCGGGAAACATGAGTCCGATGATGTGCCGGAAAAGGACGGTCTTACCGCTCCCCGATTGGCCGATGAGGACAAGAATTTCTCCTTTATTAATTTCCAAGTTGATATCGTCCAGCACGATCTGGCCGCCGAATCGTTTCCGGAGATGTTCTATTTTCAACAGCGCCATGGTATCATCCATAATTACAGTACGAGCACCGCAATAACGAAATCAAATACCAGAATCAGCACCGCCGCTGTGATGACCGCCCGCGTCGTCGCCGTACCCACCCCCTGCGCGCCGTCTTTTGCCTCAAGGCCGAAGTGCGCTCCGGTCAGCGCGATGACCGCCCCGAACACGAGCGTCTTTACTATTCCTATGTACAGGTCACCAGCATCGAAGAACAGCCGAAGGCCACTCAGGTAAATATGCATTGCAATGTTTACCGAAAGCGCCACGGTGACGATGGATCCTAAAAATGCGACAAATTCCCCGGCAATCACAATGATCGGCAGCATAATGACGCAGGCGACCAGCTTAGGAACGATAAGGTAGCGGACCGGATCGAGCCGAAGTACCCGCATAGCGTCAAGCTGTTCGGTCGTCTTCATGGTACCGATCTCGGCAGCGATGCCGGTGGCGACGCGGCCAGCAACCACCATGCTCGTAATGACCGGGCAGAGTTCGGTCGTCAGGCTTTTGCAGACAAGAACTCCGAGGTAGCGCATGGGAACAATCCCGGCCATCTGGTAAACCGCCTGGATGACGGTCTCGGAACCAAGGAAGAGCGCAATAACCGCTACAAGCGGCAACGACTCTACGCCGAGATTGAACATCTGCACAATGGTAAGATCGGGATTCCTGAAAACCAGATGCCATTGCGAAACGGCTTGTGCGGTAAGAAAGGAAAAACGATAGATGTGCCGGAAAAAACGGGATGTTGCGGCAAACACGGAAAGACCCATTTCCCCAGCCTCGGCGACCAGGCGAAGGATCCCGATCAAAAGGCTTCCACCCCTTCCGGTACTCCCCCATACTCAACCAGATTTTCGAATTTTGCGTAATCCGCGATAAAGGCAAGCTTTATGGTGTCGATCGGGCCGTTGCGCTGCTTGCCGATGATGATTTCTGTTACCGCTTTCTGATTCTCGGGTACATCTTTATCATAGACCGCCTCTCGGTAAACAAACATAACCACATCGGCATCCTGCTCGATGGCGCCAGATTCGCGGAGATCCGAGAGCTGCGGCCGGTGCTCGGTTCGTTGCTCCGGTGCGCGGGAAAGCTGCGAAAGCACGATAAGCGGCACATCGAGCTCCTTGGCTACCCCTTTCAGCGACCGGGAGATTTGGGAAATTTCCTGTTGCCGGCTCTCCACCGGACCCGAGGAACCCATGAGTTGCAGGTAATCAATTATGATGAGCTGAAGGTTGCTCTGCGCTTTAAGCCGGCGTGCCTTGGCACGCACCTCCAGCACCGAAATACCGGGAGTATCGTCGATGTAAAGTGGCGCCTCGTAAAGGGGCCCTGCACCGATCGAGAGCTTGGGATATTCGTGGTGGGGAAGTTTACCACTCCGCAACTGATGCATATTTACCTTTGCTTCGGCGCAGACCAACCGCTGGGCCAGTTGGTGTTTTGACATTTCGAGTGAAAAAATCGCGGTCGGGCAATTGCATCGAATCGCGGCATGGGCGGCTATCGAGAGCGCAAACGAGGTTTTCCCCATCGAGGGCCTGCCTGCAACGATGATCAGGTCACTTTTTTGAAAACCGGTTGTCAGCTCATCCAACCGACTAAATCCGGATGTAATGCCGTTGTAGCCAGCTTTTCCGTAGTTTTCTATTTCTTCAAACGTATGAGGCAACAGCTGACCGACCTTTTCAAACCGGTTCGTAATACGGGATTCCGCAACCCCGAAAATCCTTGCCTCCGCTTTATCAAGGACCTCCTGCGCCGCCACATCCGGCGCAAAACAATCTGTTGTGATCTCAGCCGACGTAGTGATGAGCTCGCGAAGTGTCGCCTTTTCTAGGAGGATTTTCGCATAGTACTGGATATTGGCCGAGGTGGCGATGCTCTCGGCAAGTTCCGCGAGATAGGGTTCCTCTCCGACCGACTCAAGCCATTGTTTTTTGCGCAGGACTTCGGCGAGCGTGATGAGGTCGATCGGAACGCTCTGGTTGAACATCTCCTTCATGCAGATGAAAACGCGACGGTTCGCACCCGAGTAGAACGCGGTTTCATCGAGTAGTTCGAAAACAGCCGCAGCGGCATGACCGTCAATGAGCATGGATCCCAGCACCGTTCGCTCGACGTCAAGAGCCTGGGGCGGAATCCGTTCCGCCGAAGCGGCCGGCAGCGCGACGGCATTATTCTGCGGCATGATCACGGTCCTCTTTCAGTAAGCGCACGACCCGTTGCAGATCCTCTTCCGTGCTAGCACGATACTCGGACGTACGCAGAAGTGCGGCGGGGTGGTAAGTCACGACGGCAGAGATACCCCGATACTCAAGTTGCTTTCCACGCAGCACACCGATAGCCTCAGCAACGCCGAGCACGGCATGAGCCGCAGTTCTACCAAGGAGGAGCAGGACTGCAGGAGCTATCACTTCGATCTGCCGGTGAAGAAGCGGCATGCACGCCACGATTTCGGCATCACCGGGCGTTCTGTTGCCCGGCGGCCGACACTTTAACACATTGGTAATAAATACATCTTTCTTACGGTCGAGGGAAGCGGCTTTGAGCAGTTCAGTGAGCAGTTTTCCGGCGGCCCCGACAAATGGCACGCCCAGACGATCCTCGTCCGCCCCGGGCGCCTCGCCGATGATCATGAGCCGGGCATCCACGTTGCCCGCCCCAAAAACGAAGGTTTTCCTCGTCCCGCTTAACGGACATTTACTACAGCGGCCAATAAAGAGTTCTTTAAATACTGTCCGTTTTTCGTCGTAGGTTAAAGGAGGAAGCGATGAAATCGGGATATCTTCGTCGCCAAGAAAAACCGATGGTTTGGACATACCGACAATCGGGGCAATGGGTTTCAAGCGAGAGAGCATAGTGTATGGATTGGCAGCGCTGGAAGAAACGGCGGTTGACGTTTTTTGCGCCGCGGAAATCAGGGTGCCCCTTCTCGTAGCGACATTGATTTCAGTACATACCGGAACCGGACAAGGGACTATCGAGTGAATGAATTTTTCCAGGTCGAACGAGAAGCTCATCGGAATATCTGGCATTGCCATGTCACTCTGATGTCGCAGATAAGCGGACAAAAGGGCTTTCCTGCTCATGGACTCAACCTGCCAGACCAGCTATGCACCGCATGATACAATCGGCTGCCTCGGATTTGCTCTGAAGGGAAAACTTCTCGGTTTTGCTTCCGACAAAAATAGTTATCCGCGTAGTATCCGCTTCAAGAGCCTCATCGGCATTATTGAGAATCATCATGTCGCAGCCTTTTTCGGCCATCTTCCGACGGGTCGAAGCTTGGCCGTCACCGCCCGTTTCAAGCGAGAACCCGACGACAATTTTTCGGCCCTTTTGCCTGCTTAATTCGGCCAGAATATCGGGGTTGGCTTCGAGTTCAATAGTTAGCCGCTTGCCCTCGGTGCGGCGAATCTTCGAAGCGGAGACTTGTATCGGCCGATAGTCGCTTACCGCAGCCGCCATGATGCAGATATCGGCGGCGGGGAATTCGCGCAGCATTGCTTCACGCATTTCCGATGCCGTGCGGACCTTTACAACCTCCGCTGCAGGAAGTGATGCGCTTACGGGGCCGCTCACCATGGTCACCTGTGCACCGAACTTAATGGCCGATTGCGCAAGAGCAGCGCCCATCCTGCCGGAAGAACGGTTAGTAATCATACGAACCGGATCGAGCGGTTCCTCGGTTGGACCCAGGGAAATAAGTACCCGCTTCCCGGCAAGCAGTGGCTCGGCATGCAGTTTGGAAAGAATATGTGCGGCAATATCCTCGACTTCGAGCATCCTACCCGGCCCGACAGTGGAGCAGGCCAGCTCGCCCTCCCCGACCGGAAGAATAATCATGCCGCGCTTTGCAAGGATGGCAACATTCTCCTGCGTAGCCGCGTTTAACCACATGACTGTGTTCATGGCCGGCGCCACCAAAATTTTTTCGGGAGGAATAGAGATGGCGGTAGTGGTCAGGAGATTATCGGCAATCCCGTGCGCAATTTTTGCGATTGAGTTAGCGGTAGCAGGGCAGATGGCAAACAGATCGGTCCATTCAGCAAGTCGGATATGATCGATATCGTAGAATGATTTATCATCGCGGAACACCGGATTGTCAGTCACGGTACGGAGAGTTTCATCGCCGACAAAGCGCAGAGCCCAACGCGTGCAGACCGTCTTGATCTCGGCCCCTTCTGTTTTCAGCAGGCGGATGAGCTGCGGAACCTTATAGGCGGCAATGCCACCGGTAATGCCGACGAGAATCCGCTTCTTTTCCAAAATTTACTCTTCCGATTTTGTCTCTTCGACTTCAACAACGCGACCGTCATAAAGCCACTTCAGGGCCAATGATGCGGGTTTTTCCTTGGTTTCGAGAATGCCGAGTTTTATCTGCTCATTGATAAATCGTGCCTCCTGCGACGCCATAAGCACCGCCTTGTAGCGGCTGATGCCACGACTTTCAAGCTTCTCGATTTCCAATTCATACAAATCCTGCGGCATAGAGTCTCCTTGCCGGCATCTGCCCATTAAAGGGCCGCCAGACTATTCAATATTTTGTATCTGCTCCCGTATCTTTTCAATATCTTCCTTGAGAATTACCGAAAGCTGTGCAATCCCGGTCTCATTCGCCTTCGATCCAATAGTATTTGCCTCCCGGTTCATCTCCTGCAACAGAAACCCGAGCCGTTTCCCAATCGGTTCATCGGCTGAAAGGTCTTCATCGAATTTTGCAATATGCGCCCGGAGTCTCGTACATTCCTCACTGATATCGAGCTTGTCGGCCAGAATGGAAATTTCAAGGGCAATCCGAGAGGGATCGGGTTCTGCGGCAACAAGTTTCCCTATCCGTTCGCGCAAGCTTACGGAGTACTCCTTGAGCCGAACTGGAGCTCGCTTTTCAATGAGTTTCAAATTTTTTTCGATATTCCGTAGAGTTTGTTTGAGGTCCTTAAGAATAAAAATCGCCTCTTTTTCACGGGTCTTTTGGAACGCTTCAAGCGCCTTCACCAGAACCGGCCGGATATGCTTCCATATCAGTTCGTCATCGAAGGTGCCGACATCGGCTTTAATGATATCACCGAAACTTACGAGATCCTTGAGGGATATCTTCCCGGCGAGTTTATATGCGTCCTTAATCTCATTTAAAATACGGACATACTGTTCAACGTTCTGCCGGTCGTAAGAGAGCTTTCTACTCTCCTCTCCCCGTTCGCAGACGATGGTGACACTTAAAGAGCCGCGTGATACAACGGCCTGAATCTCTTTGCGAATCTGTTGTTCCAAGTTATTCACGAAACGCGGTTGTCGGAGCTGTACATCGAGAAACCGGTTATTGACCCCCCGGATCTCAACGCGATATTCGCCTGAAGGCGTCGATACTTCCGCCAGCCCGAATCCTGTCATGCTTCGAAGGGGCATAGTCACTACTTACTCAAAAAATAAAGGGGTAGATGAGGATGGTAAAACTTTTAGAATATACATGCTTCTCTATAGTAGAATCAATCTTACCTTCTTTCTGGTATGGATACCGCTTCACGGTTTCCCCTCGCTGCAGCCTCCTCGGGGCACGAGCCTGCTGTGTTTTTTGCGTACTCCCGCCCACCTCCGCTATCGTATTTTTCTTCACCGGTTGCTTCCTAACCTATCGTCCAATTGTTTATAAACTCGACGATAACAAAAGGTTCACGACTCTCCTTCCCTCATTTTTTTATCAAGACACCACTGAGGAAAGTTTTATGGCAGAGGAATATGGTTTCACGGATACGCTAAGACTGGTGGTTAACTCGCATATGGGAGGTATTATGAACTCCCCATTAAGAAAAGTGATCTCGGGATTGGTGATAGCCCTTTCTTGCGTAATTGATGTGCAGGCTGATGCTGTTACTGTAACGGTGTCAACGGGATCGGATCCCGGGGCAATTGCCATAGACTCTGTTACCAACAAGGTGTACGTGGTGAATTTTGGCGACGATGACGTTACGGTAATCAGCGGGGTGACCAATACGACAACTACTGTAGCCGCGGGAGAATCCCCCGATGCAATAGCGGTTAACCCGGTGACCAACATGATTTACGTGGCGAATTCTGACAGCGATAATGTTACGGTAATCAACGGAGCGACCGATTCGACGACTTCCGTAGCTGCGGGAGAATCCCCCGATGCAATAGCGGTTAACCCGGTGACCAATATGATTTACGTGGCGAATTCCGGCGACAATGACGTTACGATAATTAACGGAGCGACCGATTCGACAACTACGGTAAGCGTCGGAGAATTCCCTTATGCGATAGCGGTTAACCCGGTGACGGACATGATTTATGTGGCGGATTTTGGCGACAATAACGTTACGGTAATCAACGGAACGACCGATTCGACGGCTATCGTAGCTACGGGAGAATTCCCTTGTACAATAGCGGTTAATCCGGTGACCAACATGATTTACGTGGCGAATTATAACGGCAATAACGTTACGGTAATCAACGGAACGACCGATTCGACAACTACGGTAAGCGTAGGAGAATCCCCCTATGCAATAACGGTTAATACGGTGACCAATATGATTTACGTGGCGAATTATAACGTCGATGATGTTACGGTAATCAACGGAGTGACTGATTCGACAACTACCGTAAGCGTGGGGGCATATCCCTATGCAATAGCGGTTAACCCGGTGACTAACATGATTTACGTGGCGAATGAAGAGGAGGATAACGTTACGATAATCAACGGAGCGACTAATGTGACGACTACCGTAAGCGTGGGAGCATACCCCGAAGCGATAGCGCTTAACCCGTTAACCGACATGATTTATGTCGCGAATAGTGTCAGCAACAATGTCACGGTTATTAATGGCGCTTCGTCGACCGCGGCAAGTCTCGTAGCCCCGGAATTCAAGACCTCAGCTATCGGTTATAACGGTGTCCTTGTACTTTATTCCTTGAACGGCAGGCTGATATTCAAGACATTATTCAGTGCGGCTGCAACAAAAGAAAGTTTACTGCACGTGAACAATAAAACTGTGGCGCAGGGAGTTTACAAATATTGTTTCCTTAAGGATCAAAAGATCTTAGATGAGGGAAGCTTGTTAGTAAAATAATGCAATAGGCAGGTAGATCATATCTGCAATTCATGGGCACCCCTCATAGAAGGAAAGTTCGTAGTTGTACCACGAACACTCACGCGCAACGCTCGGAAACTACATACGATGTTGGCTCAACTGGTCCTTGGCGGGGGTTAGTTTGATTACTCGTTCTATAATCGCCATACCAGTTGCAATCGACCTAGACAAAATCACCTTGTTGCAGTTGCAACAATCTTTTTGGTTTCCAGTGAATTGCCAGTCTTTTTCTGGACCAGATATATGCCTTCACCCAAATACGATACATCAAAAGTAATGGTATACGCGCCTTTAGAAACCGCCCGGTTCAAAAGTTCATTTATTTCGCGTCCCGTCATATCCATGAGTCTAATGGTGACGTGATCGGCCGTTGTTAGTTGGAACGTTATGGATAATCGCCTGCTTTGAGCGTTCAGTTCTGCGGTAAATTTGTCGCTTCCAAGCGAGGGAACGATCTGATTCGAGCGGACAGCACTGGGGTTACTAAAAGCAAGGTTATCGATATAGAGCATCGAGTTCCCTTTCGGATAGTTATTGCTGGCGCTCAGAGAAATAGTGGCGCTGTCGGGAACGGCCACGCCGGTCGAGTCATAAGGATAGGTGATGGGAACGTTCACCTGCGTCCACACCGAATCCGCCGCTCCGGGAAAGTAGCTGTATCCGCCGATCTGCGAATGATTTTTGAAAAAAATCGCATTGGCAACCATCGAATCGCCGTTTTGCGGCAGATACTTAATAGGCAAAAGAAAAGGTCGTGTATCGCTGCGACACTTTGAATGAGGGCGTCGTAGTCATAGTATCCTGAGGCGGAATGGTGCCGGCATACCCGCTCATCGAATCTCCGTCCCCGACAAAACTCTGTAGCAAGGCGGCATAGGTGCCCGCGAATGTACTGGTTGTCCGCTTGATACTGAATACGGTGTCGCTCGGGCCGCCAGAACTGCCATACCACCCGACCGGCGAGTAAGAGAACGCCGAATCCCAGGTTTCAAAATTACCATTAGGTATTGTTTCTCGTGCGCCGGGAAATGAAATGTCATCCACAATTAAGGTATCGCCCGCCGGCCATACCATATTGTTAACTTGATTATGAGGATTTGTACAGATCACCCCCACGATCAGGGAATCCGGCAGATCGGCGCTATTGGTATCGCTATAAGTTATTCCCCTGGTAACCTGCGTAAAGCTGCTCGAAACGGCGCCGTTTGCCGCAATTGGCAGCCACTGAGAGCAGATGAATTGTCCCTGCTTTTTTAACAGAACCCCAAAGAATGCGGTATCGCCAAGAACGATGTGATATTTGAAATACGCGGTAATCGAATCCGGCCGTTCCGTAAATGGGATGCCCCCGAAAAATTGCTGCCCGTTGTTCGTGTTGCCATAGATCACGACGCCGGGATTGCCGTTAGAAGGGGAATTGACTAGTTGACAAGCATATAATCCGCTATGGCCCGCCACCCGCGAGGCTCCCATCACCGTCTGCCACCCATGGGGCATCATGGTCAACGTTGAATCCTATGATTCCATACCCGCGTTCGGGATTTCGTTCTGGGCCGCTAAAGGTGTCACAAGAGCAAAAAAAGACACAACCCATAATAGCCTTTTCATATTGGTCTCCCCTCTGTATGGAATGTTATTCTGAACTCCACTTCCACCTCCCAGAACATTAACAAGCTTGATTCTCTTGGCACAGTAATGTAAATACTTCATCCCGATGAATAAGAGCAAGAAAAAAACGTTGCTTTATTTACCACTCTGACCGGTCTTAAAATTGTACCCGAACTTTATTAGAGGCGATTTTCTTCAAGAAATGAATTTAACAGCATTATCAACTTGTTAAAACACTCATTGATATTTTTAGCGTGAACCAATTCAATGGATGCACCTTGTTTGCAATTATTCTCCAACCTAACCTCCATCTTGGTAGAAGTTGATAAAATTTTAATTATATTCAAAGTATCCCTCTCTAATCTAACTTCCATCTTCGCTTGCGCCACGCACGTTTCATCCATTAGACTTGGAGCAAGAGGTTGAGTCGCCATGTTATTTTGAGAATATTGTTCAATCCAAAAATCTTTAAATTTAACTGCTACGTTTGCAGCTTTACTGGTTCGATTCAGCTTAGCGAATTTACTGCTCATATATTTCGTCAACATTTTTTGAAATGTCGCTGAAGGTACTATTGAATAGCCGTGATAGCCTTGCGGGGAACCGCTTTTGTCTTTATCATAAGGAACATAGGTAGTATCTGTAACATCCGATGAATAATCGAAACTTATGTCCTGGTTCCAATTCGTTTTAGTGTTTATAAAAACATTGTTATTCAATGTGGAGGTTAAAGGCACGGTGGGCATACAGCCAATTGCACTCAAAAGAACTGCGGAAATTCCCACCAAACGCACATGAAGCGTCTTCATACTCTCTCCTGGTTAATGGTGTGGAAGATTTTCTCTCGCGCCCTGAATGTAATGGCTTTGTGTGATATTTAAAGATTCATCCGTCAAGTCTCTATGAGGATATTTTTTTTGTTAAAAGGGATCCACTCCTACAGAGTATAAACTACGTCCGGTCAATAGTCAGATTCAAGATTTATTTGTAATAACGTAATCCTATATAGAATCAAAATTCAATATAATTAAACTCTACTGGCAAATCACATTATTTTACCGGCTCACATCGCGTTGTTATTTTTTCCTGATTCCTGTAATAAACATCACGATGGAGCCAGGTCTTTTCAGCATCTTTTGCTAAAGCTATGCAAGCCCCCAGCAAATATCCCGTAGTTTATATTATTAATTATTAATTGGCCATGACATATATTTTTATATATTGTAAAATGGAATCAAACACCGTATCCGCCCAGAATTGCCTCGTTTACCGCGTCCTCGATGCCAACCTCAACCGGCTGCGCGAGGCGTTGCGGGTCATCGAGGAGTATTACCGTTTTATCGATGACCGGCCCGACGTATGCGTTGGGCTTAAAGTTCTTCGCCATGGGCTGATCGAAGTCGAAACAGTTATCGGCCGGGGCGAACTGCTGGCCAACCGCGACTCAGAAAGCGATTGTTTCGCCAAGAAGGTCCGACCCGAGGAACGCGACCGCACCAGCCTTAATGATCTTCTTGTCGCCAATTTCAAGCGGGGCCAGGAGGCGAGCCGAGTGATTGAAGAGTATGCCAAAATGATCGACCCGCCAAGGGGTGTGGAACTCTCTGAAGCTGCGAAAAAGGTGCGGTTTTCCCTCTACACCTCAGAAAAGGATTTGATCGGTGGCAAGGGATAGGGAAGAGTCCGCAAAAAAGGCAGCGGAGCGGAAAGCGGTCATCATTCGCGAGATATGGGGCATCGTGTTCCTGGCGCTTGCGCTGCTTGTGGTGATCAGCCTCATCGCACACTTCCTGAACCGCGACATTCTCGGACCATATCTCGGCTCTGCCCTTGCAGAAGGATTGGTATTTCTTTTCGGCAAAGTTCCCGTGTTCTTTTTTCCCAGTGTGATCGGGTACATTGGATGGACCAGACTGCGCGAAGACCATCCTAAATTCAGGAATATCATGCTTTATTCCGGGCTCATGATCGAGCTTTGTGTTTTAATCGCAATTCCAAGGCTTGGTTTTTTACTTGATCGGTCATGGCTGGAAATGAACTCTGCGGTGAATGATAATTTGGTTGGCTCCGCGATTATCAAGGTAATCGGGCCGCTGTTCGATCACCATCGGTTCGGCCCTTTTTACATCTTCGGTACGGCGTTCGTCCTTACCGCGCTCTACTGCCTGCGCATATCGCCGATAGCAGCAGCGAAAGCGATCTTCGCCGCTGGTAATCAACTCTTCGCACTTTTTGCATTGATCTGTGTCAGGAAGTCTGACCGCAGTGCGACTGAAAAACAGAAAAACACACCGGCGGTCTCGGTCCAGGAACCGACCACGCGCCGCCAGATTGTCAGGCTGCCGGCGGAAGAACTGCCGTTTGAAGAATCGTTGTTCCAATCAGCCGAAACAACGCTTCCCGCCGATGAGTCGGGGCAGTCGAAAACGGAAGTGCTTGATCCTGCTGAGGCTGAATTGCGAAAGCAATTCGATGAAGAACTGGCTGCATTCAGGGCAAAAAAGCGCGAACCGATAAAAATTATGACTGTGGAAACCACCGAAGTGGCGGCCGATGATGAGCCGGAGATCGATACGGTGCGTTTTCGGGACAAGGGTGAGTCGAAAGACAAGATCAGGTCCCACGGTGCGATCGCTGCCATTCCTGGGGCTCCTGCCGAAACCACACCTGCGGAACCCGAGAAACCCTATGAAATACCAAGCGCTTCGATCCTGCCCGATCCACCGCCCGTCTCGGACACCATCAACAAGGAGGACATAGAGAAAAACTCCATGATCCTTGAAAAAACGCTCGCGAATTTTGGCGTCGAGGGCAAAGTGGTTTCGGTGAGTCCGGGTCCGGTCGTTACCCGCTATGAGATCGTGCTTGCGCCCGGCGTAAAGATCAACAAAGTTGTAAATCTCCATAACGATATCTCCATGGCCGTAGGAGGACAACCGATCCGTATCGAAGCGCCGATCCCTGGGAAATCGGCGGTCGGCATCGAACTTCCCAATTTACAGCGCCAGATCGTTTACTTCAAGAATATTCTGACCTCGGAGACTTTTACCAAATCCAAAGCCAAGCTGCCGGTTGTCGTGGGCACCAATATTTCCGGTGCTCCTTATGTGGCCGATATATTCAAAATGCCCCATATGCTTATCGCGGGGCAGACCGGTTCGGGAAAAAGTGTCTGCATAAACTCCATTATCGCCAGCCTGCTCATGACAAAAAAGCCGGAAGAGCTCCGGCTCATCATGATTGACCCTAAAAAAGTGGAACTCTCGTTTTATAACGGGATCCCGCATCTGCTCTCGCCAGTCGTCACCGAATCAAAAGAGGCGGTGAAAGCGCTCCACTGGGGCGTCGGCGAAATGGAACGGCGTTACCGGCTCCTTGCAAAGGTCGCGGCGCGTAATATCGACTCTTTCAACAGCCGGGTCGAAGGCGGCAAGCTTAAAGATATTATTCCCGATGAGGACAATAAATTACTTCCCTTTATCGTTATCATCGTAGACGAGTTGGCCGATCTCATGACCAAGTCGTCCAAAGACGTAGAAACGCTCATTCAGCGGATTGCGCAGTTGGCCCGGGCGGTAGGCATTCATCTCATTGTGGCAACGCAACGACCGTCGGTTGATATTATAACCGGCCCGATCAAGGCAAACCTGACATCGCGCATCGCGTTCCGCACCATTCAATCGAACGATTCGAGAACGATTCTGGACCATATCGGTGCAGAGAAGCTTCTCGGGATGGGTGATATGCTTTTTCTGCGCAATGGCGCGCCGCAAATCGAACGGTTTCATGGAGCGTTTCTTTCTGAAGAGGATGTCGAGAAGATCGTCGGGGTAGTGCGCAAGCAGCAGGTGAATATTGAAAAAATTGAAAGCTTTGCCGATGTCGCGGGTGGTGACGACGATGAGGGATTCAGTGCCGGCAGCGGTCCCCGTGATGAGTTTTTTGAAGAAGCGGCGCAGATTATCGTCGATACCGGGCTCGGGTCCACTTCGCTTCTGCAGCGCCGACTCAATCTTGGCTATGCCCGGGCGGGGCGCATAATGGACCAGCTGCAAGATGCTGGTATCGTTGGTCCGCCCAACGGCAGCAAGGCGCGAGAGGTAATTGTACGACCCGACGAGCTCGACGATACGCTGGCAATGTTGCGGCAGCCATAGGCTCAAGGTTTTGTTGGTGTGCGATATTTGGTGTGCGATATTAAGATATAAGCAGCACGCGGTATGCCCGACTTGCGCTATGCAGGTTTTCCGCTCATCCTAAACGCAGCAAGGTATGAGCAAAAGAGCATAACAAATGGATCAATCTCAGTTTCGCATTACCGGCCAACTGATTGCGGGCGGCATTGCCCTTATGCCACTCTTGTTTTCCTTTTCCTTTGCACAAGTTGACGCCACAGCTCGCCCCGAATCGGTCCTCTCGCTTATTCGTAAAAATTACAGCCCCGAATCTTCCCTATCCACGCAATTCGCTCTAACCATTTTCTGGAGTGTGCGG
The DNA here is from genome assembly GCA_049521335.1 of Chitinispirillaceae bacterium. Taxonomy (GTDB): domain Bacteria; phylum Fibrobacterota; class Chitinivibrionia; order Chitinivibrionales; family Chitinispirillaceae; genus BOG-1184. Next base: position 14,607 of record JBEKOX010000038.1, on the reverse strand, counting down.
GAGCGGCAGGAGAAGGAAAAAGGAAACATATGCCTTGCGACCGGGAACCGGTTCAGGGTGCAAGCGGATGGTGAATCGTGGGTAAGCAACGGGCAGACTTTCTGGAACTATTCACCCGGTTCACAGCAGGTCGTCATAAAGCGGCTGGCCGATGTCGACCAGTCAAGCCTACCGTCGCAGATTTTCAGCCGCTTTCTCATCGAATTCCATTTCCGGGCGAAGGAAGACCGCGACGGTGTAGTGGAGCTTTCCTGGAACAATGACACGGCAAGCGGACCTTATATCTCGATTCTGCTCCGGACGCACGAGCAAACCGGATTGATTGATCGGTGCGTCATGACCGACCATAATGGCAATACGTTCACCTATGTTTTTTCAGGTACACAATTCGGCAGAAATTTTTCCAAGGAGACCTTTGAATTTGCGATTCCAAAATCTGCGCACATTGTTGATATGCGGAACTAATGCCGCCGTTACCATTCTGTTGTTCCACGCTCTGCCTGCCGGTGTCTATGGCGGTTCATGTGATTCCACGCGCGAGATTATCAGCAACAACATGGTCGCTCTGGCGGGGAATTCCGGGACCGGCGATACGCTGTGGGTTGCAAGCAATGATCCAACACTCGGTCTCGGAGTCAACGATACAATTGCCGGGGGACAAGGGTGGGGCGGTCAGTATCTCGGTTGTTATTCCAACTACGGCCTGCAATGCCTCGCCTTCGGCGGCGGAACGGTGACAGCCTTGCTCGTTCCCCTGCTGGCAAATGGATCGGGCATTGATCCTTCACACTCAAACCTTCTGTGGCATCGCACGCTCGGCGCTTCGGCGGACACGGTGTCCATCCAATTTAATACTCCTTCCGGACCAATCGATTCATTCGCAGGGAACAACAGCGTCTATTCCGGAGGAAATTTTTATTTTTCCTGCACCAAAGGCGGCATTGTCAAATGGAATCCTTCCGCCAGCGGACCGAAAGGACTTACCGGCATTCTCCCCGGTGACCCGCTCCCCTTCCCGCTGGACACCGTCATCAATATAAGCGTTCATCCGCTGTTTGGAACGAGTTCCGCTGCGATCCGCTCGATCGACCTCTACGGTGATTCCGCTCTCGTTGCGAGCGCCGCTTCGCGCATCTGGATTTATAATTATGTGCAGAACTCCTGGGATTCTACTACCGTCACGACGGCGCTGTCGAACTCAATGACGTTCGACTCCCTGTCCTTGGTTTTTGCCAACGGCTACAGCCAAACGCCGAAACCCCTGCTGTACGCACTCATTTACTATACGGCGAAAAACGCGCTGGATTCGGGTCTTTTCCGCTACCATTACGGCACGAAGACCTGGTCGCTCCTTTTAAGCGCACCACAGACGATCATAGCGCCGGCAAGCCGCGGCTGTTTTTATGCCGTCGATAAAGGGTATAATCGCATTCAGGTGTTTCGCGATTCCCTGGCCGATGCGGATACCATTACGCCGCCCCTGCAACCTATTGTCAATGAATTTGCATTTCTCAACCGGCTTAACATAACAGTAATCCCGCAACCGCAACAATACAACGATATTGTGTTCATACCGACCCACGATTCGACGGGACATTTATTTATCGCCACCGGAACCGGACTTTATTCCTCATGGATAGAAATACCGGGCATTACTACCGATTCGCTGGCATATACCATGCGGCCAGCGAAGACCATCAGCGGCGGTCTTTCGGAAACGTATGCCTTGCCGGGCATCCTGACCAGCGGTTTTTCTTCCAGCGGATCGCTCCTAAAATCGTACACGACCTTTGTTTACAAATTGACCCGCGACGCAAATGTGACGATCAAGGTTTACGATTATAACATGCAGCTTACCCGTCTGGTAATTAATAATCAGCCCCGAAAAGCCTCAACCACCAGCGGCCGCAGCACCAATGCGGCTCTGGATATATGGGACGGCAGAACCGATTCTGGCCGACTGGCGGCTCCGGGTATTTACTATTACAAAATTACGGCAAGCACGGGAGAACGAAGCTTTGGGAAGATTGTTGTTGCGAAGGCCATGTAGTAGCAAGCGCCCTCAGGTGTGGCTGTTTGGGATAGCGCTCCTTGCCGCACCGGTCGCCACGTTTGCGGCGGGAACCGGCGGTGAAGCGGGCGCCTATCTGCTACTGCCGGTGGGTGCCGAGGCTACGGCGCTCGGCGGCGCAGCTACTGCAGCGCCGGATTTTTATGCTTCATGGTGGAACCCGGCTATGCCGGCAACCCTGCAGGAAGAACGGCTCGCTGCGGGTACGGCCGTCAGGTCGCTCGGCCGCATGGATGCCTACGGTTCGTGGGATTTTCATGTTCCGCCTCGGGTGGGTGTCGGATTATTTATGCTGTACCGGGGAGATCCCAACCTGGGCGATCTCTATGATGCCAATGAAAACCTTCTACCCTCCGCATCCTATACGACGCTCACCTTTATGGGCTCAGTCAGCTATTACGCAACGCGCAGACTCTCGATCGGCGCTTGCTTCAATGTTTTCTATCAGAGTCTCCCGGCCTATAATGGAGATGGCGGTCTCACCTACACGACCGCAACCAGCACCGGCTCTTTTGATTTTGCCGCCCAGTACCGCCTTATTCCCGGCGTCTGGACTCTGGCGGCGGTACTCAAAAATATCGGGACGCGGTTGAACTGGGTCGCTATCGATACGAACGGCCTGGATGAAACAGATCAGTACCAGCCAAATCTTGTTCTGGGATCAAGCCTTCGAACATCGCTTGCGGACCGGCCGCTCATCTGGAACCTCGATTGCCGGATATCCATCTACGGCGATTCGACGCAAAGCTCCGACCAGGGAGATGTTACACTGTCAACTGGCGCAGAGTGGCGCGAATGGGATAATTTCTACGTCCGGGCGGGGATCGGCGAAGTGACCATCAACAGCGATTTGTTCAATAATAGAGTATTGTATGCGAATGAATTCAGTCCCCGCTATTCGGTCGGATTTGCCTATAATCTTACGAACTACTTGCATAAGAACACCTGGTTTAATTATGCCGCTTCGACCGACCGCATATGGGAGGGGTTGGATCAGCAGTTCGATGTTGCAATATCGTTTTAAGTAATGATTACCACTTGAAAAGTATCCACTTCTTGTGGATACTTTTCAGGAGAAAGCATTTTCCGGGATTGTCATGGGTATTATCTCAGCTGAACAACGATCATTCCTGGCAGTGGTTCTCTGTTTATTAGGCAGTGCATCGGCTCAGACTCAAATCGATGATCTGGGTCGCCTGCAAATCGCCGACGAACCGACCACGCCGCGCCTCAGCGCCATGGGCGGCGTGGGAACCGCGATCCCGGGAGGCGGGTTCGCCTTCTACAACGCTGCTTCGCCGGCATTCGCGGAACTGCCATTTATTTCGGTGGAATATGGCAGTCTGCCCGGAGATGATAATACCGGCGATCTTACTAAAGGCAAACTTGAAGCTGCCTGGATGTTCAAGAAATGGTTTGCCGGCGTTTCGTTGACGACATGGTCAACGGAGTATCTCACCTCGACAGAACAGGGAATTGGGCCCGCTGCATCATGGCAACTGTTGCAGGCATCGCTTACCGGCGGATTTAAAATTGGGCGATTTGCAATGGGCAATTGTTTTGATTTTTACCAGGATCGTATGGGCGACGTGGTGAATGACCAGGCGGTTACCTACTCACCCGGGTTCTTATTTCAGATTGTTCCCGGCAAGGTGACGCTCGGCGGTTCGCTCCGGAACTATGTGCGGCTCGATACCTCGCTTGCACGGTTCGCGTGGTTCGGCGGCGCGATAAGTCTTCCGCGTTATGTCCGGGCGGGCGCAGCCTGGACCGATACTCTGAAATCTGCTGCAATGCCCTTTACCGCTTCCGCCGATATCGTGTATAGCGCAGTTTATCAGCGTTTCATGATGCCTGTTGGAATAGAGGCATGGATTTTGCCATGTCTTGCCGCACGTCTGGGTGTACCAATTCACGATCCATCGAATATAGTCCACTTTGGGGTCGGCCTGCGAATAAATTCGATTACCTGCGATTTCGACTACGGGGTTACTCAGCCGGCTCTTATCCCGGGCGCTTCCCTTGAACAGAAATGGCTCTTGGGCCTCTCCTATGCCCTGCACATCCCTCATGCGGTAGAAAAACAACTGGCGGGAAATACTCCGGCCTCTCAGCCGCAGATATTAAAACCGAATTCGGCATCCGATTCATCGGTCATCGCAGTACCCATACTTACACACTAATCCGCCTTCATCACACACAGAAACGCACAACCGGATTATTCCGCTTTTTCATCTCCGCGTAATCACTGCACCTGTAGTCGAACGTATTGTATTTTTGAAAGGATTTTGAAATCCCCAAAATCCATCGCTTTCGTGCTGTGCTTTTATTCGAACGATAATAACATTAAGGATATATTACTATGGGTATGAGTTTTTTCCCTCTCTCAAACGACCTCGGCATCGACCTCGGCACCGCCAATACGTTGATTTATGTGAGCGGACGCGGGTTGCTCATCGACGAGCCATCGGTGGTCGCTATTGACAAAGTTAACAAGTGTGTGCGGGCCGTCGGCCTTGAAGCCAAGCGGATGCTCGGCCGTACGCCGAACGAAATTGAAGCGATACGCCCCATGAAAGATGGCGTCATCGCCGATTTCGAGCTCGTCGAGTACATGCTGAATTATCTCATTAAAAAGGTACAAAAATATCGCTTTTATTTCCGGCCCCGGGCCGTGATCGGCGTGCCTTCCGGCATTACCGAAGTGGAAAAAAGGGCATTGACTGATGCGGCGCAGCATGCGGGAGTACGTGAAGTCTATCTGGTCGCCGAGCCCATGTCCGCGGCCATCGGTATGGGTATTCCGGTTCATGAACCATCGGGAAACATGATTATCGATATCGGCGGTGGAACGGCAGAGATCGCGGTTATCGCCTTAAATGGCACGGTCTGCGACGTGTCAGTGAGAGTCGCCGGCGACGAAATGAACGAGGCGGTTATTTCCTACCTGAAAAAGACCTATAACCTTCTGGTCGGCGAAAGCACCGCGGAACAGATAAAAATCCAGGTCGGTTCGGCATTTCCGCTTCCGGAAGAGCTTGAAATGGAGGTCAAAGGCCGGGATCTCGTCGCGGGTATTCCCAAAACTCTGCGCATATCCTCCACCGAAATCCGCGATGCGCTCAGCGAGCCGATAGCCATCATTATTGAGGCTGTCAAGCAGGCGCTGGAGCGGACGCCTCCGGAACTCTCCGCAGATATACTTGACAAAGGAATTATTATGACCGGAGGCAGCGCCCAGCTCCGGGGATTCGACGAACGTATCCGGCAGGAGACGAATCTTCCGGTCAACGTTATCGACGAACCGCTCACCTGCGTTGCGCGAGGCGCGTTGAAAATCATCGAGAATCTCGACCAATACCGGCCGGTGCTCATGGCATCCGGCCGGCGCAGTAACCGGTAAGCGAGACGCCGCCTGGCGCGCCGGTTTTGATTGCGGTGGGTCAAACGCACCTCTTATTGATGGATACCTATGAACGCCCGGCCAATCCTTCCCCCCTTTCGGTTCCATGCGTACGGTCATTGAACTCCTCATCCGGTATCGGCTGTTTGCGTCGATGTGCGCCGCCTGCATGGTCAGTCTTTGGATGGTCTCCAGTCCTCCCCATCTGCAGGCTCGCACCGCGCGCTTACTTACCATCAGCATCTTTTATCCGGTCCAGATCACTGTCGACCAGGTTACACGGGCAAAAAACATTTATGCTGAAAATGAGCAGTTGACAAAAGATATCGCCCTCCTGAACGCGCAGGTGGCGCAACTCAAGGAGCAGGAAGCTGAAAACGTGCGGTTGCGGGATCTGCTGGGATTCGATCAATCGACGCCGCTGCCCCTCGTACCAGCACAGGTGGTCGCACGCGATCCCTCTCCCATTTTCAAGAGCGTCGTAATAAGCGTCGGAACGAACAAGGGCATACTGCCCTTTATGCCGGTCGTAACCCGGCAGGGCGTAGTTGGCAAGGTCGTACAGGTAATGCCCGATTTATCTCTTGTCCAATTGATCCGAGATCCGCTCAACCATGTGAGCATCATGGCTCGGCGCAGCAGAACGATCAGCATTCTCGAAACCGAAAATGGCATCGAATTTTTCACCCATCTGCGTGTCCATGAAGATGTTCTCCCCGGCGATACGGTTATAACAACGGGACTTGGCGGCATCTATCCGCGCGGGTTCCCGGTGGGAATCATCGGAAAAGTTTCATTCGAACGCGATCCGCTCTTCAAGCGGGCGACCATAAAGCTGAACTTAGATATCGAGCACCTCGAAGAACTCTTTGTCATTAAGCGCCCACCGCAATGGGCTGCTTTCACGGAGCAACTCGATTCCCTAAAGCAAAAACCATGAACACGACCTTTCTGAAGTGGTTCGGCTTATTTCTTCTCTGTTTCGTGCTCCAGACGACCATGGTGCCGCTCATCGATATCTTCGGGGTTCATCCCGATCTCCCCCTGGTAGCTCTTTTTTTCCTGGGGTACAGGACCGGCCCGATGCCAGCCCTGTGGGCGGGATTTTTTCTCGGCCTGGCCGGAGATCTTTACTCGCCATCAATTTTGGGACAGAATGCCTTATCGAAAACAATTGCGGGCTTTTTTGCCGGCATTTTCAATGTTCGAATGATGCGCGTCGATATGATTGTGCAAATGGTACTTCTGCTTTTGACCTTCTTCGTCAATGACGCCGTCTATCTGGCAGTGCAACTGATAAAATCAGGGGGATCAGGAGGAATCGTTTGGCATTGCCTTGTCCTGACTCTCCCGAGAGCGCTCTATTCGATGCTGTTCGCACTCATTCCGTATTTCAAGAATCACTTTTTCGGGTCTTCCACCCCACGGTTGTAGCTTCATGGAGTTTGCCGTACATTTGCAAGATGAACAGCAGGAGCGGAACTCGAAGAGCGTCTTCCTCATTGTCACGGTAGCGGTCTTCTTTTTCCTCATCATGCTCCGGCTTGCCTATCTCCAGCTTTTCCAGGCTGATCTTAATATTCGCCTTTCAAAGGAAAACAGCATGCGCCTGCGGGTCATTCTGCCGCCACGCGGATGCATCTACGACCGCCACGGTGAGATTCTGGCACGCAACCGACCCTCCTACTCCATCTGCGTAATTCCTTCAAAACTGAAACATCGGAAAGGGATCATAGCGAAGCTCTGTAAGATCCGTGATTCTTCCGGAGCGGCGGTTTTCGATTCCGCCGAGCTCGAGGCGACAATTAAAAAAGCCTACGGCCGTCGGTTCGACCAGACCCGACTCAAAGAGGATGTATCGCTCGATCTCATGAGCATCGTGGAAGAACACTCCCTCGAATTGCCCGGCATCACTGTTGTATCGGAATCCCGCCGTGAATATACGCTCGGCCAAAGCGCCTTCCATACGCTGGGGTACATGGGTGAAATCCCGGAAGACGAATTTGACTCCCTGAAACAAAGCGACTATTACTACGGCGACCTTATCGGGAGATCGGGGCTTGAGCAACAGTATGAAAAATCCATGCGCGGCATCTGCGGTCAGGAGTATATCGAGGTGGATGCTTACGGCCAGAACAAAGGCTTGGTTCCCGATGTCCCCCGCGTTGACCCGATCCCGGGAAATAATCTGTACTTAACCCTTGATGCGCGGCTACAGCGTAAGGCAGCCGAGTCGTTTCCGGATTCATTCAAGGGAGCGGTTGTGGCGCTGGATCCCCGGAATGGCGAGGTGCTTGTAATGTTCAGCCATCCGGGCGTCGATCCGAATATTTTTTCCATGGCGGGGACGCTGCGAAGCAAAAATTGGGCGGCGGTCGCGACGGATCCCAGCCTCCCCCTCAATAATCGCGCTATAGCAGGAACCTATTCTCCGGGATCCACGTTTAAACTGATTTCCGCTCTGGCTGGTCTTGAAACAGGGAAACTCAACGCTTCAAGCAAGATGGCATCTCCCTGCACGGGAGCCTATAAATTCGGATCGCGCATTGCGCATTGCTGGGAAAAGCGAGGCCATGGTTTTCTCGATCTTATCGGCGCAATCCAGCAATCGTGCGACGTGTATTTCTATCAGGTAGGACTCCTCCTTGGCGATGCGGCCATCAATAAATACGCCGAAGAGATGGGATTCGGATCAATCACCGGCATCGATTTACCAAATGAAAAAGAGGGATGGATTTCCGGTGAAGCCGCCTATAACCGGCGGTATCGAGCCAAGGGGTGGGTCTGGACACGTGGCCTGCTGCTGGATATGGCGATCGGTCAGCTTCAGGTGGTGACTCCCCTTCAACTCGCCATGGCCGTCGGCGGCCTGGGCAATGGAAATTTGCTGTTTCAGCCGCACCTCGTTAAGGAGGAAAGAAACCGCGAAGGCGCGGTGGTGACACGATATGTGCCGGTTGTAAAAGATTCACTCAGGTTTAATCCGTATACCATTTCTACCCTGCATACCGCCATGGTTAAGGTAATGGAACCGGGCGGGACTGGAGGACTGGCAGCGGTCCCCGGCATCCCGGTCGGCGGGAAAACCGGGAGCGCCCAAAACCCCCAGGGTGAAATAACCCATGCGATTTTCATTGCCTGCGCGCCGATCGATAAGCCGGTTATCGCCGTCGCGGTGGTAGTCGAAAATGGCGGTCACGGCGGCTCGGTTGCCGCGCCGATAGCCGGCAATATCCTGCGATATTACTTTTCGGAAACCGAAGAAGGGAAAGCCATTGTGCAGCAGTACAAGGCCGGAACCGGATCGGACGGATCCATGAAGACTGTCTCCGGAACTGGAAGGGGCGATTGACCGGCAAATGCCGGCGCCGGCGCTTACGATTTTCAGGATCACCAGCAAAAGGTTACAGGTATGATTGAAGAAAACAAATTTATTAAATTCGATTTCCCCATTTTCTGGACTGCGCTGGCCCTGTGGGTTATCGGGATCTTCATGGTATACAGCGCAACCTATACTGCGGAAACCGGACCCCTGGCAGGGCTCTATAAGCAGCAAATCATGTGGGTGATCATGGCCATCTGCATTATCATCACCATCGTCTCCATTCCCGGACGTTTCTTTTCCTCCTTTGCGTATGTCCTGTTTAGTCTGTCAATAATTATGCTTTTGCTGGCAATTGCCATTGGCTCGTCGGCCAAGGGAGCGGAACGGTGGATTGCCGTAGGCGGGTTCAAGATGCAACCCTCTGAATTCGCCAAGATCGGCCTTTTGCTCGCCCTTGCCCGTTATCTTTCCGACCATGAAATCAGCCTCGAACGTATTTCAACTTTTATCGTGCCGGCACTTTTGATAGGAATTCCGTTTCTCCTGGTGTTGAAGCAACCGGACCTCGGCACTGCAATGGTCTTGGGCGCAATGGCTATTCCCCTTTTTTACTGGGCAGGGCTCAAGTTGAACGAAGTGGCGTTTCTCATTTCACCCGCCATCTCTCTAGTCCTTTCGGCCGTCCCCCTCATCATGAGCTTTGCCAACGGGAAAGATATCGGCTTTGCCGGAGCAATTCCGTGGGGTGTATTTTTCCTGCTTCTCATAGCGGCCCTGTACGCAGCCAGGCCCCATCTTTTCATCTTTGCCGGAGTTATGTTCGCCAACCTCTTTACCGCTACGATTATTACCATTGTCTGGCGGATACTGAAGGACTACCAGAAAATGCGGATAATAAGTTTTGTCGATCCCGAGCGGGACGCATTCGGCGCCGGATATCAGGTGATTCAATCCAAGGTGGCTATCGGATCAGGCTTTTTATTCGGGAAAGGATACCTTCACGGCACCCAGAGCAAACTTTCTTTTTTGCCGGAGCAGCAGACAGATTTCATTTTTTCTGTACTCGGAGAACAGTTCGGCCTTATCGGTTGCACCCTCGTCATCTGTCTATTCTTTTTTCTGATTGCCCGTGGTTTCTACCTTACGCAATCGATCCGCAACAGGTTCGGTAACCTGCTGATCGTCGGGAGCGTATCAATCATCGCCATTCACGTTTTCTTCAACACCTCAATGGCGCTCGGCATGATGCCGGTGGTGGGCATCCCGTTGCCGTTTTTAAGCTACGGCGGATCGTTTACGCTCACGCTGGCCATCCTGTTGGGACTCATACTGAATGCACGAAAGTCGGAATAGAAGAATCCAATACCATAAGTATCGTTTGGGGGTTTTGGGGAAGGATACGATGATTCAAAAAAAGGGGAAAAGAAGATCCACCGCAGCTTCCATGCCCGGAAATCCGGCTTCTTCACGGAACCTGCCGTCAATAACATTGCCGAGACCGACACGCGGCCGTGATACATCAGTACTGAGAGCATTAAAGCAGAGAAAAACTATCCGTGAAATAAGCGATAAACCTCTTTCCGCGCAGGCGCTTTCAAACCTTCTCTGGGCGGCATGCGGGGTAAATCGCACAATCGGCCCGTTTGGAATTCCCGGAAGAACTGCCGCGTCCGCAAGTAACTCACAGGAAATCGATCTGTATGTTGCCTTGCGGGAAGGCATTTATCTGTTTAACGCGGTTCATCATCGGCTGGATCCGGTCGTTGCGGGCGACCTGCGCGCGCTTGCAATCAGTCATGGCCAGGCGAATCTCGCCGCCAAGGCTCCGGTTCGTCTCATCTACATCGCGGATGTGAATAAGCTTGCCAATACCTCGGGTTACCAGGAGCCCGGACTGCGTGATCCTGAAATTCAAAAATCATATTATTATGCCGACACCGGCCTCATTGCAGGCAATGTTTATTTGTTTGCTACGTCGCAAGGTCTGGCATCATGGTTTCATAATTGCAATAAATCCGGTCTTGCGGCAAAATTAAATTTACGAGCCGACCAGCGGATACTCTTTGGACAGACCGTTGGATATCCTGAAAAAAACAGTTGATGAAAATTGCAGCCTGCATTTTTGAGTCAACCGGAATGAATGCTGAAATTTGATGCAACTTCATCGTCGAATCACGATCGTGACGGATCACGGCGCACCGGCGGAAGCCATAGCGCCGGTTATTATCTCCGCCAGCCGATCCACGGATATCCCGGCCTTCTACGGATCATGGTTTATTAATAGGCTTGCAGCGGGCTATGTTCGGTGGGTCAATCCCTGGAACGGGCGATCGAGCTACGTTTCGCTTCGCGAGGCTCGGCTTATCGTGTTCTGGACCAAAAACCCCGCTCCATTCCTGCCTCTTCTCAAGCAGATCGACCGCAGAGGCATCCCCTACTACTTTCATTTTACTTTGAATGATTACGAAAGCGAGGGGCTTGAGAGGGGCGTCCCTCCCCTCCCGGAACGCATTGAAACCTTCAAGCGACTTGCCGCCATGATCGGTCGGGAGCGCGTTCTCTGGCGTTTCGATCCCCTCATTACGACGGAGTCCCTCGGGCCGGAGCAGCTCATGGTTCGAATTTGCAGAATCGGCGACCAGCTTGCGGAATATACCGAGCGCCTGACCATCAGTTTCATGACCGAATACGTAAAGGTAAAGCGCAATCTTCGTAACGCGGGCATAACCTCAGGCGGCTGGAATAGCGTTAATAAGGCCGCTCTCCTGAGTCGTCTCGCAGAAAAACTGGTCGCCTGGAACATCCGGGGGGTTACCTGCGCCGGAGGATCGACTAATGAACTGTTTGGAGTTCAGGAGGGGAAATGTATCGACGACAGCCTGGCCCGGCGGCTCTGGGGAAACGACGAAAGCCTTATGCGCTTCCTGAACGCATACGCAAGGGCAAAAGACAAGGGCCAGCGTCCCGGCTGCCGATGCATCCCAAGCAAGGATATCGGCAGGTACGATACTTGCGGTCACGAGTGCTGCTACTGTTATGCGAACGCATCGCCCCGGGCCGCCTTCGATAATTGTACCGCAGCATCAAATGATACCGATGCGATCATAGGGGAGAGGTAAGCGCTGTTAGTTTTTAAGATTTATTCATCGGGTGTTTCTTCGTTGCCGCCCGCGTTCCTTTCCATTTCTTCATCGTCCATACCCGATTCGGATGCCGCCGCGCTCCATTGCGGCAGAGCGGCTTTTACTGATTGCTTACCACGGTCCCTTGAAGCATAGTGCGAGAGGCTGCTTCGCTCCGGTTTTCCTCTGCCGCCTTTCGATTCCAGAAATGCGGCCGCTTTATCTTGATTCATCTGGTTTGCGCGGGATACCGCGGTTTCCTCGAGTTGATCGACGGCATTGATCTTTGCACCATGAGCGACAAGGACTTCAAGAACCTTCACATGTCCCTGCTCGGCGGCGAGCATGAGCGGCGTTGTTCCCTTCACTTTCCCCCGGGAATTAACGGAAGCGCCTTTGCCGATAAGGTAGGTGACCACCGGCAGGTGTCCCTCTTCGCAGGCGCGCATGAGCGGCGTATAACCCGCTTTATCCGCCAGATCGACCTGCGCGCCCTTCTCGACCAGAAATTTGACGACATCAATATGGCCGGCCCATACAGCCTCAAGAAGCGGCGTTCGACCGCTTCCGTCTGCTGCATTGACATCAACCCCTTCGGCTACAAACTTTTTAACTGCTGCAAGGTCTCCCTTCGCAGATGCCCGTAACAGGTTCATAAATTCGTCCCCCTCGAAAAACCAGCGTTTCATCAATACAGCAAGAGAAGAAAGACGCCTTGCCGCGATTCGGTTTTCGAAAACCCTGATTACAAAAACGGTGTAAAAATACTTCTTCACCCGGCATCTATCCATGGCCGCCGTAATGGCATCCTGGTTTTGCACGACATGATAACTCGACCCCGCTGCGCGCAGACTTGACTTTTTAGTCTGCCCTGCAATAGATTAATAATTCATCGCTTCCTGAAATGAGGATCGATCACCCTGAACCAAGGAGGTTTGAATGGCAAAAAGCATGGATAAGGGAGTTAACAAATCGAACAAGCCGAAATTAACCGCTAAAGAGAAATGGGATAAAATCAAGGCGAAGAAAGCGGCAAAGTCGGGCAGTGGAGTATAAGTAAACGGACATTCGTCGGATACGCCGTAAGGATCGCACATGAGCGCGCTTTCCGCGATCTTTACGGCGAATGATTATTTACTATCGGGATATTGTCCGCGACGAACCCAGTCCAAGTGTCTCGTAGATTCGCAGGCAGGCGCGGGACCGGTTCAACGTATAAAAGTGAATACCGTGCGCCCCGTTATCGATAAGATCCCGCACCTGTTCGGTCGCCCAATGGATTCCCGCCTTTTCAAAATTATCATCGCCGTCGGCTCCGATCAGCGCTCTGAGTAGCGGCGCCGGATATCGGCTGCGCGCCGCCAGATCGGCCATGCGCAGCATCGTTTTGCGCGAAGTAACCGGCATTATTCCGGCGGAGATTGGAATCGAAATCCCTGCTATTTCGCACCGTTCGCAAAAATCGTAATAATCATGATTATCGAAGAAAAGCTGGGTGCAGAGGTAATCCGCCCCCGCATCGACCTTCTCCTTTAAATAATCGATTTCTTTCAGCCGGTTTGGCGTATCGGAATGACCTTCCGGGTAACCCGCTACGCCGATGCTCATTGCAGGAAAATTCTTCCGAATAAAAGCGACCAATTCGGCCGCATGATCGAACCCGTTTTCAGGCTTTGCAAAGTGCATTTCACCCCGGGGAGGATCGCCGCGCAAGGCCATGATGTTTTCAATCCCGTTCTCTTGATAATTCTCAAGAATACCGCCGATTTCCTTTTGAGACGATCCGACGCAGGTCAGGTGCGCGACCACCATCAGGGTGGTTTGCTTTTGAATCCGCACAACGAGATCTCGGGTCAATTCGCGGGTAGACCCGCCTGCTCCATAGGTGACGCTTACCCATGTCGGTTTGAGCGATGCGAGGTCGGCTATTGCCGAAAATTGCTTTTCCGCCGCAGCGGTATCCTTCGGCGGAGAAAACTCAAAACTGAAAACGGTGCCGTTCGTGTTGAAAACTTCACTAAGACGCATGGAAAATAGTGCCCCTCCTCTTTACAACCGCTCTTTTATCCCGATCCGGGCTTATCTTTTCTTTTCAGACCGGATACATTGCCCTCGCTCCATAAAAATAAGCCCCTCCACACATTCAATGGGAGGGGCTTGAAAAATCCGAAACGATACTATCACTCTTACCTTGCGGCGTGCATCACTCCGATGTTCGCCGAGCTGTGCTGATCGCCGTAACTTGCTTTGCCGCTGCCCGCGTAATGCAGAGCAACGACGCCACGATATACTCCCGGAGCGACCGCCATGCCGCGACCGTTTTCACCGCTCCAGTATATCGCGGGACGAACGATGCTGCCCGTACCGACAAGACCCGCTACCGACTCGCCGCCGCCCCCATTATCCAGTATCCACTGTGAACCGTTGTAATAAATGAAACGGCTGTTCTGGCCCGATATGACAAGATTCCCGAGTATATCGTAGATAGCGATCGATGCCTGCACCGTCACGCCGGTATCGCCGGCGTTCGGCACCGGCACGTCAAAGGTCATCTTTACCCCGCCTCCACGACTGCTCACCGGATCGCTGGCATTGTTGCTATTATCCTGTATCACCAGATTCGGGCCCCCGCTTACTATACCCGGACGGCGCATGGGATTCGGCGAAACGATGAGCGGGCCGGACG
>JBEKOX010000037.1:0-30311 GCA_049521335.1 Chitinispirillaceae bacterium | reverse complement strand
GGCTTATGGCGCAGGAATTTCTTGCGTTCGGCGGGATTGCCGCGGTACTTGCTCTTGATCCCCTTGAGCGTGATGATGCCGAATTTCGGGTGATAGAACGAATGCCGCAGCGGTACCGGGCGAACGGTCTCCTCGATGACGACAAATCGCGTTGCGCGCACCTCTCCCATCCATGCCGCGAGTTCGTGGATATTGGGGACCGTGGCGCTCAGGCACATGAATCGGATCGACCGCGGAGCGAGGATGATGCTCTCTTCCCACACCGTTCCCCGTTCCGGATCATCGAGGTAATGAATCTCGTCGAAGATCGCATAGTAGACATCGCCAAGACGCTGCGAATCCTCCAGAATGAGGTTCCGGAAGATCTCGGTGGTCATGATAAGCAACCGCGCTTCGGGATTGATGGTCACGTCGCCGGTCTGGATGCCGACCACCTCATCGCCGAAGCGCCGGCGGAAATCGCGGTACTTTTGATTGGAAAGCGCCTTGATCGGGGCGGTGTAGATCACCCGTCTGCCAAGCGCAATGGAGATATCGACCGCGTATTCGGCGACAAGCGTTTTTCCGCACCCGGTCGGCGCCGCAATAATGAGCGATTCCCCCCGATCGACCGCCTCAAAGGCTTTTTGTTGAAATTCGTCCAGCTCCAGGTTCAAATACCGCACAACGCTCCGTTTTTCCGATCAATGATTGAGCGCGGCATCGCGCTGAATTACGGAATAGTCAAGAAATATAGATTACCGTACTCGCCAAGAGCGCAACCGGGGAGGGGTGCTCTTGTTCCCGTTTTTCACAGAAAAGAATATGGCGCGTATCGCGCATGCGGGCAATCAAAGCGGCCGATGCGCACGGTATATTTTTTTTGTGGATTCCACGCCTCCCGCACAAAGGATCCGCCGTGAAACCGCTTTTCATCTATATGACAACGAAAGACCGGAAGGAAGCGCGGCGCATCGGAAAAGCGCTCGTCGAGGAAAAACTTGCCGCCTGCGTTAACATCCTCGACGGAATGAACTCGTTCTACTTCTGGGAAGGCAAGCTCCATGACGAACGGGAAGCCGTCCTCATCGCCAAAACGATGGATTCGCTCCTGCCCCGTCTCGTGACTCGGGTGAAACGGTTGCACTCCTACAGCGCGCCCTGCATCGTGGCAATGCCCATTGTCGGGGGAAACCGGAACTTTCTCTCGTGGATAGCGCGGGAAACTGCCGCGCCGGGGATTCGCGCTCCAAAAGTTCCCTCCCGCGCGAAACGCGGGAAAAAGGGGACCTGAGCGCGTTCAGCGCGACGGCGGCGTGCGGGCCGTTATTCCGGGCGCGCCCTCGTAGCCGAGACTTCCCCAGAGCGAAACGGCGTGCGCATGACAAACAGCAAGACAGCGGCCGCACCCGATGCACAGCTCTTTCCCGACCACATGCCGCTTTCCCGGAAAACCGGTGATCGCCCCTTTAACCGGACATGCGATCACGCACGCGCCGCAGCCATCGCAGGCGGTGTCGATATTCGCCCTCGGTCGAGCCCTGGCAAGATCGACGAAGCACTTCGCCGGACACGCGTAGGCAGCCGCGAGAAAATTCTCGCCCGGCGTCCGGTAATCGAGGACGGGCAGATGGTCCTGCATGGATACCGCTCCCGAGGAGGTGATGGTAATGCACTCGCCGCAGGAGGTGCAGCCCGCCAAGCAGCGCGAGGATACCCCGGTCCCTTCGTCATGGTTATTGCAGGCAAGAAAAATCTTATGCACCTCCGGAAGGATCGAAAGGAGGTTGCGCGGGCAGGCGTCGACGCAGGTCCCGCATCCGTTGCATTTTCTTCTGTCTACTACGGCGACGCCATCGTCATTGATGGACAGCGCGCCGAACGGACATTCCCGGACGCAGGTCATGAGGCCGAGGCATCCCTCGACGCATGCCTTGACACCGTTATCGAGAAGGATCGCCGCCCGGCAATCGACCACCCCCTCGTAGTTCGCGCGGTTAATGGCTTCCCGGCGGCCGCCCCTGCAATGGACGACCGCGATTGCGCTCTCGGCCGGTTCGGCATCGACACCAAGGACATCGGCAATGGCATGCGCCGTGCGCGGACCGCCGGCAATGCAGACCAAGGAGCCCGCGCCGTCGCCCGCCACCGCCTCGGCGAAGTCGGTGCACCGGGGATATCCGCAGACGCCGCAGTCGAGATCCGGCAGCGTCCGGCGAATACGGTCGATTCGCGAATAGAAAGGCCGCCGTACCCGGCCGGCGATGACCCCCAGGGCAATTCCGGCCGCCGCCATGACTCCCGCCGTAACGATCGTTGGAATGATAGCGCCCATGATAACCCTTGCTTAATGAAAAGTTTTGAGAATGCCGGTGAAGACAAGCGCAAGAAGCCCGGCGATGCAGAGATCCCGGGCGGGCGACGTCCGCGTTTCCGCTTCGCGGCCCGAGGCGATTTTTTCCCGGATGCCGTTGTACAATACCGCCATAACCGCATAACCCGCGCCGATTCCCGCCCCGCAGCCGGCTAAAACCGCGCAGCCGCCCATGGTTCCCCCCCGGTAAAACGGCAGCGAGGGAAGACCGAGGAGGAGGGCGATGACGGCCGCCCGTATCAATGCGCGATTCATGTTCGCGGCCAGCGCATCGGAAGAAAACAGCGTTTCGCCCGCAACCGCGCAGGCGAGGACCGCTATCGCGTATGCCGGCGCCGCAAGGTACCCCGCTTTGAAAGGCTCTAACACGTAAACCGACAGGAGACCCGCGACGGCCGCGCCGATGGTGACGAACAGGGGAACCATCATGAGGGAGGGGATGACGCGGCCGAGTCTCGCGGACGTTTCGACGCCAACACGGTTGCCGAGGCGACAAACGAGAAAGGCGCGATCGGCTAGAACCGCCGCGATCGCCGTCGCGACATAGAACGACGGGTCGATCATCGCGTCTCTCCTTTCCTGCGGGCCGCGACGAATTCGGCGAAGAGCGCCGGCAGAGCGATGAGAAACAGGGCGCCGGGAACGGACGCGAAAAAACGAACCGGATTCAACGCGGCCGGACTCTTTTCAATCAATACGCGCAGGCCGCCGAGGACGCCGAGGAGCGCCGCGAAACCCAAGCCGGTAACGATCGCTTCGACAAGCGATCGCGCCATCGTTCTCTTCGGCTCCGGCAGCGGGGCATCCGCGATCAGCGCCGCCGCAAGAATGACGAACGGCGCCGCCGCAAGAAACGGCGCATCCCCGCAGAGCGGCAGGCGGGCCAGAGCCATGCCCGAAAGGATCGTTATGCCGGCGCCCGTGAAAGCCGCGAGGCCGATACGGATATTCCTTGGCAGGCCCGGTCCGATGCGCGCGATGACGAAGACGGTCAGGACCAGGGCAATGACGCCCGCGAGCCCGAGTCCGAAGGCCGTGCGCATCGAGTCGCACTCGACGAGCGGAACGCAGAGCCCGATGCCGAGCAGCGGGGCGCTGACGCCGTAAAGAACGTTCGCGGAGGGGGTTTTACTTAGTGCCATTCAACTCTCCCGCCTGCGTGCCGGTTCGATGGCGGCAGCCAAAGGCCATCGGCCTGAAATAGCGATCGAAATAGGGAACCGTGAGGTTCATGAGCAGCACCGCGTGCATGGCGCCGTCATTTGCACTGCCGAAATTACGGAAAACAACGGTCAGGGCGCCGCAACCCGCTCCAAAGAACAGACGGCTGCGCCTCGTTGCAGGCGAGGTCACCGGATCGGTCGCCATGAAGAGCGCAACAAGGGGAACCCCGCCGGTAAGGAGTGCGGCAATCGCCGACATGAATCCCGAAGCACTAAGGATCGCGCTCGGCCCGCTTGTCACCCACGAGAGCAGGAATGCGCTGCCGAGGAAAGCGAGCGGAACCTCGATATCGATGATCCGCAGGGTCCAGAGCGCAACCGCGCCCAGAAGGAGCGCGACGGTCGACGACGCGCCGAGCCACCCTCCCGAATAGCCCGCAAACAAGTTAGCGAGCGTACCGAAGCCTCCCGATCCCGCTGCAATCTTGGGCACTGACATTCCGGCCGCGGCAAACAGGGCGGGGAAGGTAAACGCGCAGAAGGCGCGCCCGGCAAGAGCGGGATTCAGGAAATTGCGTCCGAGACCGCCGAAAACCATCTTGACCACCCCGATGGCGAATATCGAACCAATCGGCGCGGCCCACAGGGGAAGCCCCGGCGGAAGGGAAAGCGCCAGCAGCAGGCCGGTAAGGCAGGCGGACCCATCGATCGACGGCATGGAGCGATCGCGGAGAGCGCATATAATCCATTCCGTCGCGGTCGCCGCCGCAACCGCCCCCAAAACCGAGGCAATCGCCCTGGCGCCGTACAGCGCGACGGAAAAGCCGACGGCAGGCAACAGCGCGGCGCAGGTGATGAGCATGATGCGCCGTACCGTTTCGGCGGAGCGGCCATACGGCGGGAAGGATACCGTGAGGATCGGCCCTTTCGCCGGATCGATCGCGGACGCGGCAACGCTGCCGGTAATGGTCAATTCGTCGCCATTCTCCGCCGTCATAACGCCGCCTCGTGCGAAAGAACGCCCGTCCGTTTCGGGGAGCGCTCGTGATGCAATTTACCATATGCGATATGCTGCACGAGGTTTATCCCGGAGGGACAGACGTAGGCGCAGCAGCCGCATTCGATGCACTCCGCGATATGCCATTCGTCGAGTTCGTCGCCCGCGCCCGCAATCACGAGTTTCGACAAACGCGCCGGTTCGAGCCGCATCGGGCATACGGTACGGCAGCGGCGACAGCCGATACAGGGGCCCGGCGATGGCGCCGCCGTTGCGGCAAGCGGCAGGAGCGAGTTCACGCTCTTGCTTATCGGTGTTTCAAGGTCCTGCACCGCCCGGCCGGAGAGCGCGCCGCCGAAAACCAGTTTTTTTATCGCACCGATATCGATTTTGCAGGCATCGAGCAGGCGGCGCGCCGGCGTTCCAATTGGCACGAGCAGATTTTTCGGGGCGGATGCCAGCGGCCCGCCAACCGTGACGATGCGCCGGATGAGGGGCGTCAGTCCGGTCACTGCCTCGGCGACCGCAACCGCCGCCGCAATGCCGATCACCGCGCACCCCGCTTCCGCCGGAAGCGCCCCGGCGGGAAGTTCGACGCCCCGGCAGGCGGCCAGAAGGAGCCGCTCGTTGTGGAGCGGATACCGGGCCTTTTTTATTTTGAGCACCGAGCAATCGCAATCGTTAAACTCTTCATCCGCCATGAGCGAGGAAACCGCATCGACGACCCTTGTCCGGTTTTCATCGATGACGAAGAGGCGCTTCGTTGCCCCGACGGCATATTTACAGATAGTTATACCGAGCGCCGCTTTTCGCGGCTGCTCGATCAGGAGGCGCGCGTCGGCCGAGCAATACCCTTCGGTCGAGAGCACGTTGATGAGCAGGGTGTCGACGCGCCCGGCGCGACCCTGCGAGAGCCGATCGGCAAGCGGAAACCCGTTGTCGATGATCCCGCCGAGGTGGATCTTTTCGACGATATCGGCCGGGGCGGATTCGCGCCACGCCTTGTCACAGGGAATCGGCGTGGAGAACTCGTCGTTGCCGTCGTTTTCGATGGTCACGCTGACGGCGTTGCGCTTCGTCGAATAGGGATAGCGGGCGATCTTGGTGACGATGCCCGAAACCGAGGCGTGAACCGGCACGGCATCGGCGGCGGTGGCAATGCCAATCTGGCAACCCATGGCCACGTGATCACCGACCCGCACCGTGGGTTCCGCAGGCGTCCCGGCATGCTGGATCAGGGGAATGGTGACGTGGGAAGGCGACGGCAGCGTTTCAACGGGAAGGTCATCGGCGCCCCATCCGGGCTCCAGATAAATCCCGCCGGAAAATCTTTTATGTTGCAAAACCAAGTTGTCCTCGTCTCGAGCCCGAAAGCTCAAAAAAAGAATCTCCGGGCGGGTTTAAAATCTACAAACAGCTGAGAAGGAATGCAAGAAATACAAGGAAAAAATATGGCGTTTCCACGGCCACCCGACTTTAACGATCCCCCGCTCCGCGCCCCCCCTTATCAAGGGGGGAGGATTCCTCCACAACTGAAATGCCGACCCGCAAAATAACGAGCAAACGGCAAAATGCTACCAAAATGATACCAAAAATGATACCGGTTTCCACGTCTCATGGTAAGCGAATTAAAAGGGCCATTTAAGGGCAATTAAACGGCTTTTAAAGAGCTCTTAAACGGCCCCAATTTGCTCAAGCGGAAAATTGCGCTGCCACTTCCGGTTTTTGCGCTACCGCGCAAAAAATATCCGCGTAAAAACGCACCAAACGCCAGAATTGCGCTTTTTTTGCGCCGTTTTTTTCGCTGGGAGCGCAAAAATCTTAACAATAGAGAGCACCATGGTCAGAGAATTGTAGAAAAAGATGGCGGTGGATCGGAATGGTATTCTAGACATCATAATTCTTTTTTCCTTCTTCCTTTCATCGATGCCACGCCGAGTCTCATTTCATTCGTTCAAATTTATTGCTGCTACGTTTTGCCGCACCCGACCGAAGTATCCGTCTATAAATTCGCCTGAATGCGGGCGAAGGGAAAACATGCAAGCGCTACCCATTGTCAAAACGAGCATTTCGGGCTGCAGCTGTTAGCGGCTGTAAATTTTAACACTACCATAATTTTTGTTTTCCGCCGCTGATTTCGTCTTTGTTTTCATGGCGCACATGTCTTTTGCACATGGATGCGCTGCATTACTCACTAATAGGTATCTTTGCCTATGATTCGGTTCGAACAATCCATAAGATTTTCATAGTGGAGAAGAAGTATATTGTTTTGCTTAAAACGTCTCCTAATTCTATACGTTTTGCTGCTGAAATCTGATCTTCTTCCAGCCACCAAGCAGTAATGAATACGTGATTTGTCAAACTTTAAAAATTCCTCGTCAAGCCTTTCAGTTGATTTTTTCAATTTCGAAAAAGATTCTGACAAGAAGTGGAAGTTCGCTTCAATCCATTCGTTCCAAGCTATTATTTGGTTATAACCCTTTCGAAATACCGAACCAAGCTCCCCGTCTTTTGTTGTAACACAACCTTGAGCACTTTCTAATTCAACAAAGACGAACTCATATCCTCCAGAGGATTTGCCAACTAGTAAATAATCCGCTTTATAAGTATTACCCAAAGGGAATTCTGGGAAAATATAGGCGTCATGGTGACCGAAATGGTAGTTATCTTTGAGAATCGAAGCAATTATAAAGAATGCCCCTTTATTTCTTATGAAGTTAATCAACGCTCTTTCACTTACATTTGGAGTGTTAAGCAGTGAACGAAATTCAAAGAGTATTTTGTGTGGTTTTCTTTCCTGTTTCAAATCTACGATATCAAGGTAATTATTTGGGAAAAGGCTCATAAAATGACGAACGGCTTTAGGATACTTGCGATATACTGGTCGCCTTAATAAAGTGGGCTTGCCGTTTTTGTCATGCACAATTGCCTTCTGTTCGATTGCAGCCAACTGAGATATCTCTGATAGCACAAGCAAAGAATAATCTCTTTTGTATAGTCTCATATGATTTTTTTCCTATGCATAACCAGCGGGTTTCAATTATCCTTTTGACAACGTATTACCGATGTGGAGTTCTTGAAGATCCCTATGACCTTTGTAAATATTTTTGTTGGATGATCGTTGTTTTGGTCAAATGCCAAGCGTTCTGTCTTCGGGTCTAAAAAGAGTTGAGTTTTAACTCCATTTGATTTGCTACCAGCGAGGACCATTAATTGTAATTCGCCTTTACTGTTTTTTGAGATTTTCGCATCTATCCAATAATTATCATCCTTAATGCCCTCTCGCTGAATTCTTATAAGGTCACCATCAATGTTTACTATTTCTGCATTTTTATACTGAAGTGAGTTCACAACATTGATAGCATCTGCGGTTTTGGCTTCAATTGACTTGTTCAACGTAATTTTGAAATCGCATTTTATACATCGATATTTATATTCCCCAAGGGAGTATCTTTCCTTTGATTTTATTAGTTTACAGAAACATTTTTGCTTTGGGCATAAGGCAATCGGATCGGGATTGCCGTTGAAATCGTAATTCATGTCCCAATAAAGGTCATCCCAATAAAATATTGTCATAAACAACCGT
The DNA here is from genome assembly GCA_049521335.1 of Chitinispirillaceae bacterium. Classification (GTDB taxonomy): domain Bacteria; phylum Fibrobacterota; class Chitinivibrionia; order Chitinivibrionales; family Chitinispirillaceae; genus BOG-1184. The sequence continues at coordinate 22,212 of JBEKOX010000037.1, read as the reverse complement.
TTCTCTTTCTTCTTCTTTCTGACATGCCGATGAGTAATTGTACGCCTATTTAAACCATTCTATTCTTTTTGATCGCCAATAGTGACTTGCCCTCCATGCTTTCCATCAACTGAAAATGAAATCGATATACTGTTTAGTCTTGGTGGATAATTTACTAATAAAATAAACTTGGCCAAATGGTCAATGACATATTCAACGTTGTTTTCGTTCAAAAACCGAAAGAACTCTTTCAAATCGTCCTGAATAATCATAATTTAGGAATTTTCCAAGGTCGTATCTCAATACTTCAAGAAGTGAGATACACTCCTCGCCGGTAAGGTTTCTGGTATGGTCGGAATGCCGCACTTTTTCGCCGATATATCCGAAGGTTATTTTACGTTCGATTTTCATTTCATGCCTTTCAGCTGACGGGTAATTTGATTATTCGCAAAATACATTTGGGGCGCGGGGGATAGAGGATATCTCAAACTCCCCTCCGTCAGCAATTCACGCTATCATATCGCGGTTATTAAACCGCCCAAACCCGGTTTCATGGGAAGCTTTTATTTTTCACCCCATGGGAACCCCTCATCCCGCCGAACGGGTCAAACTCTTCATCGCAATCATGCACGCTCCGGATTTCGCCCCCGCGCTGGTCATGGACCGTCTTAAGGAGCGTTTCGGCGAGGTCGAGGCCGGCTATGGCCCGGTCGGCTTCTCCTGGAGCGACTACTACGCGCCGGAGATGGGAAGCGGGCTTCAGAAATTCTACGCCGTCTTTTGCCGGACAATAGAACGCGGGGAGCTGCCCGGCATCAAGCTCTGGACGAACGATATGGAGGCCGTCTACGCCCGCGATGGAAAGCGTTCCGTGAATATCGATCCCGGCTACCTTGCGCGCGATAAGCTCGTGCTCGCGACGACCAAGGATTTTTTCCACCGCCTCTATCTGGGGCGGGGAATCTACGGCGAAGTAACCCTCCACCTGCGCGACGGGATCTACCGGTTCTTCTCATGGACATACCCGGATTACCAGGAGAAAAAACTCCATGAGCTGCTGTTCAAGGCAAGGGCAAGCCTGGTCGGGGAACTGCGAAAACAGGGGACTTCAGGAAAATCAGCGAGATGATTCGGGCGCTCCGGCGGGGGACAGGAACGGCATTTGCTATTTTAAGTTGTTTTCAAATGAGCCGCTCATCCTGACTCGCTCTCAGGGTGGGCAGGAAAGCGGTAATTATGGGCCTTATCCGCCTGTTGATGCATGACCCGGTTCTTTTCTGCCTTCTGGTGCCGATTCTGCTGTATTCCGTGATTCTCCACGAGGTCGCTCATGGCGCAATGGCGCTTCTCTTCGGCGATGATACGGCGCGACGGTACGGAAGGTTGACGCTCAACCCGGTCCCGCACATCGACCCGATAGGCGCCCTCGCGCTGCTTCTGGCGGGGTTCGGGTGGGCCAAACCGGTTCCGGTCAACTACAATGCCCTGCGGAACTCCCGATTCGGGCTCGTCGCCGTCTCGCTCGCCGGGTGCGTTACCAACATTCTGATTGCGACGATCGCCATTTTTCTGCTGCAGGTTCTCGCCGCTTCAATGAACGATATCACGAGGGAACTGCTTTCGACTATCGCGCAGATAAACATCATTCTCGGCGCCTTCAATCTGATACCGATTCCGCCGCTCGATGGATCGAGAATACTCACCGCTTTTCTGCCCCCGAGCGCGCAATTCCGGCTGGCCGCCATCGAGCCCTACGGTTTTTTCATCCTCATCATCCTGCTCTTCAGCGGGCTCCTGAATAACGTGATTGCTTTCATAGAGTCCGGGATTTACGGGGTTATCGGTTTGCTGCTGGGTCACTCCCCGTAAGGGACGGCGCACGCGCCGGTTTGTTTCGCAATTACCTCTCTTCATCGGCGTGTGGTTTCGCATTCGCGTTGTACCGCGATAACGCTCCCTGCATTAATCGGTCACCGGTTTTTGAATGGCTGGGAATTTTATTTTTAAAATTAAAACAGGGGTTCCGGTTATTGTTCTATTGGAATAAGATTTGCTTACTTTGAGAAAAGAATCTTCGGCAGAGTATTTAGTTCTTAATCAGGCGAACAATCGCTGTGAAGGGAGAATCCGAATGGAAGAGAAGAAATTTGCGTACATTATCGCGGGCGGAGGTCTGGCGGCCGCTTCGGCCGTTACCGGCATCCGGGAAATCGATCCGAACGGGGCCATCCTTCTTGTCGGGAATGAATTGCATCTCCCCTATGACCGGCCGCCGCTTAGCAAGCAGCTCTGGTTCGGCAAGAAGAAACCGGGCGAGATTTTCATTCATCCGAAGAATTTCTACGATGAACAGGGAGTAACGCTCATATCCGGCGCAATGGTAACCGCCGTGGATCCGAAGCTGAAAAAAATCGCCACCGGAAAAGGCCAGGTCTTTCACTACGAAAAACTGCTCCTCGCCACGGGTTCGCGGCCGAAGATTCTCGCCATTCCCGGGGCTGCCCAGAACGGCGCGTACTACTATCGCTCGCTCGATGACTACCTTAAGGTAAAAAACCGGGCTGGGGAGGGAAAATCGGCGGTGGTGATCGGCGGCGGGTTCATCGCCTCGGAGCTGGCCGCGGCATTGACAATTAACAAATTGGACGTCACCATGGTGTTTCCGGGTCCCTTTATCTGCCACCGGATTTTCCCGGACTATCTCGGTCGCGAGATCCAGCGGCGCTACGATGAAAAGGGGGTGAATATTCTCGACAAAGAAAAACCCGCGGCGATCGCGAAGCATGGCGATATTTTCCTGACCATCACCGAAAGCGGCAAACGGATCGAATCGGATATCGTCGTTATCGGCGCCGGGGTGGCGCCCGAAACCGAGCTGGCCCGCTCGTCGGGCATCGAGACGGGAGATGGCATTGTCGTCAATCCTTACCTGCAAACCTCGCATCCCGATATCTACGCGGCCGGGGATAATGCCCTGTTTCCCTACCAGGCTCTGGGGCGGGCGATGCGAGTGGAACACTGGGACAATGCCCTTAACCAGGGAAAATGGGCGGGTAGGAACATGGCCGGAGCGCGCGAACCCTACGCGTATATGCCCTATTTCTTTTCCGATCTCTTCGAATTCGGCTATGAGGCGGTCGGCGAAATCGACAGTACGCTCGAAACATACGCCGACTGGCAGAAAGAGAATGACACCGGGGTAGTGTACTACCTGCGCAACGGGAGGGTGCGGGGGGCGATGATGTGCAACGTATGGAACCAGGTCGATCGGGCGCGCGCCATGATCCTGAAGGGCGAAGAAATAAACCGCGGCAGCCTTCAGGAAGCGATTATTTAACAGGGGAGAGCATTACCATGGCGCTTGCAACGATGGATTGCGGTCCGGACAACGAGTTCCTCCTGCCGGAGAACGATCGACAAAGCCTGCTCCGGGAAATTCCGGGATGGTCGATGCGGGAGCAGGAGATCGAACGCGAGTTCCAATTCTTCGGTTTCCGCGAGGTCATGGGGTTCGCCAACGCCATCGCTCGTCTTGCCGAAGCGCAAGGACATCATCCCGATCTTTCCCTCTCGTACAAAAAGATAGGCATCCGGCTCACGACGCACAAGGCGGGCGGCCTGTCCCGAAACGATTTCATCCTTGCGGCCAGGATCAACCGGGCTCTGGAAAAAATGGAACTCTCCGATATTCCATCGCTGTGGCCGGGCACGACCCTGGAGCGCATGACGCTGCTTGTCACCGGGGCATCTCGACGGATCGGCCGGGAGATAGCGCTGGCGCTGGCGGACGAAGGCGCGAGCGTAGTGGTCCACTACCGCAATTCGAAGAGGGAAGCCGAGGCGCTCTGCGCCGAGCTGAAGGAGCGCGGCGTCGGGGCATGGCCGCTCCAGGCCGATTTCGGAGAGGGCACGAACGCGGGCCGGATCATCGGCGCGGCGAAGGAGCTTGCCGGAAAGCTGGACGGGATAATCAACAGTGCGGCCTCGTTCTCCGCCCATACGATCGATACCCTCGACTTCAAGGGGCTCACCGACTCCATGATTGTCAATGCATGGGTTCCGTTCGCTCTCAGCCGGGAGTTTTTCCGGGTCGAAGGGAAGGGAACCATCGTCACGATCCTTGACAGCCGCATCGCCGGCCATGACCGGTCGCACGTCGGCTATATCATGAGCAAGCATATGCTCGCGCTTCTCACCGGCATGATGGCGCTCGAATTCGCGCCCGACACGCGCGTCAATGCGATCGCGCCGGGGTGGATCCTGCCGCCTTCCGGGAAGAGCGTGGATTACCTCGAACGACAGGCTGCAACGGTTCCGCTCAAACGGCACGGCGATCCGCGTGATATAGCCCAAGCAGTCGTTTTTCTCCTGAAAAATCGATATGTCACGGGGCAGGTGCTGTATATCGACGGCGGAAATCACCTCAACGGGAGCGGCCAGTGGACCGCCTGATCATCCGCGACCTTGCCGTGCGCTGCATCATCGGTCTGAACGATGAAGAGCGGCGCGAGAAACAGGATGTGCTGATCACCGTTTCCCTCCATGCGGATCTCCAGAGGGCCGGGAAGAGCGATCGGGTCGAAGATTCGGTAGACTATCGCGCCCTCAAGAAAAAGATTCTTGCGCTCGTTGAAAATTCGAAATTTTATCTCATAGAGGCGCTGGCCCAGGCGGTAGCGGACCTGTGCCTCGGCGAACCGCCCGTCATGCGGGTCCAGGTCGCGGTTGAAAAACCGTCCGCGCTCCGTTTTGCCCGCAGCATAGGGGTCGAAATCACGCGCGAGCGGACCGGGAGGGCGTGATGCGGGCGATCATAAGCATCGGATCGAATATCCGCCCCGCCGAGAATGTCAGGAAATCGATCGCCCTCCTTTCAAAACACGTCCGGCTTCTTAACGTATCGAATGTCTACCGGAGCCCGGCAGAGAATCGACCGGACCACCCGTGGTTCTATAACTGTGCGGTGATGGTCGAAACCGACCTCCCGGCGGAACGTCTCCGGATCGAGGTTCTTGCCCCGATCGAGGCGGACCTCGGCAGGGTCCGGACCGCGGACAAGTTCGCCGCCCGGACGATCGACCTGGATCTTGTCGTGTGTTTGAGCGCGACAAACGGCGCGCCAGATGGAACGACGGTTGCCCCCGATGTCCTGAACCATCCCTACGTGGCCATCCCTCTGGCGGAGCTCGGTCCGGAATTAACGGTCGGGAAGGGCGGCATTCCTCTCGGTAAGGCGATCGAACGGGTGCCGCGTGACGCCATCGAGGCGCTTCCCGACTATTCAGCGGCGCTTTCCCGTTATGTCAATGCCGGCCATCCATGCGAGAAACCATGAACTCCGGGCAATTTTCGATCAGCGTCACCATACGCGCCTCCCGTGAACAAATCTATGCGGCGTATTTGAGCAGCAGGGACCACGCGGCTTTTACCGGAAGTCCGGCAAAAATCGATAACAGGGTCGGCGGCAAATTCATGGCCTGGGACGGATATATAACCGGCGAAATAATTGAACTCGTAAAAAACCGGAAAATCGTTCAGACCTGGAGAACGACCGAATTCCAAAAAGACGATGCCGACTCGATCGTGGAAATAGCATTGCGGGAGGGACCGGGCACGACCACGGTGATCCTGACGCATAAGAATCTCCCGGCAGGCGCCCGGGCGGAGTATAAAAAGGGGTGGAAGGAGTATTATTTCGAACCGATGAAGAAATATTTTACGGGGAGGGAATAAATCCCGGCGTTGTACCGGGAACGTCTCCGTCATCTCCCCTTGAGCATCCTCCCTGACATTCAGCATCTATATTTAACACTTATATTTATAATCAAGGAAGGGGATAGTGCCGCTTCTCACCCTCTCCCCCGGAAAGCTTTCCATGGCAGCTCCGAACCCGCAGCGTCTCGTCGCGTTCATCGACATAGGAACAACGTCGCTTCGCATGACCATCGCGCAAATCGAAGCGGGCGGCGCCGTTCGTCCTCTCGAGTATCTCCGGCAGGCGCTCAGCCTCGGCAAGGATACTTTTACAAAGGGATTTATCGAGAAAACCTCGATCGAGGAGTGCGTGGGCGGCCTGCAGAAATTCCGCCGGGTGCTCGAAGAGTTCGGCATCATGCAGGATGAGGCCATCCGGGCCGTCGCCACCACCGCAGTGCGGGAGGCGACCAATCGCGATGCGTTCATCGACCGGGTGTACATCGCCGCCGGTTTCAAGGTGGAGATCCTTGACGATCGCGATGTGGTCCGGCTTACCTATCGGAGCGCGCACACGATCCTCGGCAGCGATCCGGCGGTGATGCGCGGACAGGTGCTCCTGTGCGACATGGGCGGCGGAAGCACCGAGCTTCTGGTTCTCCAGAAGGGCGGCATCGTTCTTGCGCAATCGTTCCGCCTGGGTTCGCTCCGTCTCCGTGAGATGCTCGAAAAGTTCAATGCGGCGAGTCGGGGCCAGCGGACGCTTATGGAGAGCGAGATCAGGAGGACCGTCGACCAGGCGTTGCACGGCATCCCGCCGGGAACGCCGCGCCACCTGATTGCGCTGGGCGGCGACATCCGATTTGCCGCAAACCGAATCCTGCCTGAGTTCGACGAACTCCTGCCCGCCAGAATGCCGCTCGGCCTGCTCGAAAAATTCGCCGAAGAGACGCTCTCCCTCTCGGTTAACGATTGCGTCCGGCGCTACCGCCTGTCGTACCCGGAAGCCGAGACCCTGGCTCCGAACCTGCTCTTCTTTGTCCGATTCTGCAAGGCGCTCGGGATAAAAAGCCTCATCGTTTCGGGCATTTCCATGCAGCACGGCGCGCTCCTCGAAATGTCGAAGAGCGAACCCTCGGACGAGGACTTCAAGTACCAGATCCACTCCTCGGCATGGGAGATCGTCAAGAGGTATCGCGCCGACGAAGCGCATGCGAAGTACGTGGAGCGGGTCTGCGGGGTTCTGTTCTCGCGGCTCACGGAGGAGCATCGCCTGTCGCCGTGGTACGGCGTACTGCTTTCGGTCGCGGCGATCCTGCACGATATCGGCATGTACATATCCGCCCGCAGCCATCATAAGCATTCGATGTATCTCATCCAGAACAGCGACCTCTTCGGCCTCAGCCGTTCCGATGTCACGCTCGTGGCGCTCGTGGCCCGTTACCACCGGCGCGCCACGCCGCGGGCGGTGCATCCGGAGTACGCGGCGCTGTCGCGGGAGGAGCGCCTTGCCGTCGCGAAACTTGCGGCGATTCTCCGGGTAGCCGATGCGCTTGATAGATCGCATAGCCAGCGTATTTCCCCGGTGGATTGCCGGAGGGAGAAGGGAAGGTTTGTCATTGTCGTGAAAAACGTGGAGGATCTAACCATCGAACAGCTCGGAATCGCGAGCAAAGGGGACATGTTCGAAGAGGTGTACGGGAGGAGCGTCGTTCTTGAAAAAAAAGACACTTCGAAAGACTGACCGGAATCGTCCGGACGCCGACGCCTCATCGCGCTTTATCAATCGCGAACTGAGCTGGCTCGACTTCAACGATCGCGTGCTGCAATGCGCGCAGAATGCAACGTTTCCCCTTCTCGAACGCCTCAAGTTTCTCGCCATTACCGGCTCGAACCTCGATGAGTTTTTCATGGTCCGCGTCGGCGGCCTGCAGGCCCTGCGCCGCGAAGGAGTTACCAAATGCGACCCATCGGGGCTCACGCCGGCCGAGCAGCTTGCCGCCATCGAGCGCCGCGCCGGCCGCATGGCGATCGACCAATACCGCTGCCTCGGCGAACTCCTTCGCCTGCTTTCTGACGAAGGCATCCGGCGCCTTTCGGGCAACGAACTCTCGGACGATCAGGCCCGGCATGCCGAGCGGGTGTTTATGAGCGAGATCGTATCCATGCTTTCGCCCATGGCGATCGGCGACGGCGACGCCCAGCCGCTCCTCATCAACCGGATGCCCTACTGCGCCGTGCTCCTGCGGGGACACGAGGGACTGGCCGGCGCGCGGAAAACGGCCCCGAAGGAAAAACCCTACCGCCTGGCGGTTATTCCCATAGGGAAAACACTGGGCCGGTTCATCACCCTGCCGTCGGCCGGCGGCTACTCATTCATGCTCCTAGAAGATCTCGTCTGTTTTTTCATCGATCGGTTCTTTCCCGGCGAGACCGTCCTCGCCTGCGCTGCTTTCCGCATCATCCGCGATGCCGATCTTGCGGTTCACGAGGATGGCGCGGCCGACCTGCTCGCCGAAATGGAGGCGGTGATCGGCGCCCGGAAACGGAGCGACTGCGTACGGCTGGAGATCGATGCGGGCGCGCCCGGGACCTTGCTCGATGCGTTACTTCCGATCCTGGGGCCTCCCGCCTACGGGATCTACCGCCTCGCCGGTCCGCTTGACCTTTCAGCCTTCATGCGGCTCGCCGAAATCGCCGATGGCGAACGGCTCCGATTCAAACCGTGGACGCCGAGGGTCATGCCGCCCCTCGATACGGCAGAGTCAATCTTCGACGTTCTCCGGACGCGCGATATCCTTCTGTATCATCCCTATGACGGATTCGACCCGGTAGTGCGGTTCGTCCGTGAAGCATCGCGCGACGACCGCGTGGCGGCCATCAAGCAGATACTCTACCGGACCAGCAGGAACAGCCCCATCGTGGCGGCCCTCGCCGAGGCGGCCCGCGCCGGTAAATATGTGAGCGCCGTCGTCGAACTCAAGGCGCGGTTCGATGAGGAACGGAATATCGAGTGGGCGCAGGAACTCGAGGATGCCGGCGTGCAGGTAATTTACGGGATAAAAAACCTGAAAACCCACGCGAAGGTCTGCCTCGTGTTCCGGCGCGAGGATCGCGGCCTGGTCCGTTACGCGCATTTCGGCACCGGCAACTACAATGAAATCACCGCCCGGCTGTACAGCGACGTCTCGTACCTTACCGCACGAGAAGAGCTCTGCTCCGATGCCTCGGCATTTTTCAACTCGATAAGCGGCAATTCGCAGCCCCTCCCCTACCGCCTGATCGAAGCGGCGCCGCTTGGCCTTCGCGAACGTATCATCTCGCTCATCGAAGCCGAAACCGAGCGAAAGCGCCAGGGACAGCCGGCCCTGATCCGGGCGAAAATGAATTCGCTGACCGATCCCGGCATCATCGAGGCGCTCTACCGGGCTTCGCGGGCGGGAGTCAAAATACGGTTGAACGTGCGCGGCATCTGCTGCCTTAAGCCTGGCGTCAAGGGCCTCAGCGAGACGATCGAGGTGTGCAGCATCGTGGGGCGTTACCTCGAACACGCCCGGATTCTCCATGTCATGAACGGCGGCAAGGAGAAGGTATTTATCTGCACGGCCGACTGGATGCAGCGTAATCTTGATAAAAGAGTCGAACTGATGGCGCCGGTGGACGATCCGGAGTGCCGGAACCGCCTGCTGCACATCTTGGATATATGTTTCAAATGCACGGAAGGAGCATGGGTCCTGGAAGCGAATGGCGCCTGGCGGCCAAAACCGCCGGCAGGAGCGAAGGGCTCGTTCAACTGCCAGGCTGCGCTGTATGAGGAGAACCGCGCGGCGGAGGAGCGCGCGAAACGGTTGAAGCCCACGCTTTTTGAGACGCATAAGCCGAAGAGGAAAAAAAAGGCGGCGAAGGGAATATCGGCGTCCTGATCGTCGTACCGGCCGCTCTTGGCAATCGATAGTGAGAGCGCAGGAAGCGCAATCCCATGCACCGAAAACCCGCGATCGAAGAGCTTTGCAAAAAATATAAGAACGAAGACGCGCACTCCCGCCACGTGGCGGACATGGCTCTCGCGCTGTGGGATGCCGCTCACAAGGCTCTCGACCTCCCGGAAGCGCTCCGGCCGCTCCTCCGCGCGGCAGCACTCCTTCACGACATCGGCTACGACCGGAATCCCGACGATCACCAGGCCTTGAGCGCGCGCCTGATTCTCGGCCACGGCGCGGCAACCCTGACTGATGAGCAGGCGAAGATCGTCGCCGCGGCGGCGCTCCTGCACAAGCAAAATTTCGAAACAGCGCTTGCCGATCCCCTTTTCAGCGACGACGCGGCAATGACGTCCGCGAAGATACTCGGCGCGATGCTTCGCATCGCGGACGGACTCGATTACGGCCATTGCCAGAATGCGAAAATCCGCGCGGTTCGCCTTTTGCCGGACCGCCTGATATGCGTTGTGTCAAGCCCCGGCTACGGCGGCAACCTGGCAAAGGCGGATGCCAATGCCGATTTGTGGCGGCGCCTTACCGGCAGGGATTTCACCTTCGAGGAATGTCCGGCGGCAGGAAGAAGTCCGCGATTCGCGGGGATTCTTTCGCCCGCAGACTCCATGGCAGATGCGGTTCGTAAACTTCTGCTTCTGCATTACCGTCTTCTCGCCGAACAGCGCGAAAAGATCATGGAAGGCAAAAACGATAAGCCGCTCCATGAAGCGCGTCTTGCCATCCGGCGCTATCGGGAGGTTCTGAAGACTTTCTCCCCTTTTATGAGGGGAACGGCGCCGCGCGCCATCGAAAATGGTCTGGCGGCCCTCTGCCGGAAGTTGGGTCCGTTCCGCGATGAGGATGTATGGCGATCATTTCTCACCCGGCAGAAGCAGTCGCCCGATTTTCAAAAGGATCGGGCCTTCGACCGTTTTTACGCTGTGCAATCGCACGTGCGCGCAGATCGCCGGCAGGCCCTCGCCGGCATTCTGGACGGCAATGCGTATCGTTCTCTTGTGCGGGAGATGGCCCGCTTTCCGAGGACCCGGCTTGCTCCCTGCATGGCGGAAGCGCCGCCGCTCGGTCAATTTGCTGCAAGGAAACTTGCGGCAGATTACTGGAATATCGCCGCGCTGCGCCAGGTCGGGAAGGATTGTGATCCGGACAAGCTGCATTTACTTCGCAAACTCTGCCGCGCTGCGCGTTACCGGGCGGAATTTTTCGTCCCCCTTCTTGGCAAACCGGCCGACTTCTTCGCCGCGCTCTTCAGGGAACTATCCAACGCCCTCGGAGAGCTGCACGATGCCGACTGCGCAGTCGCAAGGCTGCGACATAAGCCCCCGGAGGCGGCGCTGCGCCTCGCTCCGGCGCTCGAAGCTGTCAAGAAACGGCAGCGCGCCGTTTTCAGGCGCTCCTTTGCCGCGCTCTTTACTGATAAGACCCCCGACGCCGCAAGGGCGCTCTGGAGCGCCGGAACGCGCGCCATCCCGATCATCTGCCTGGCGCGTCATGCAAGCGCCGCGAACGGCGGCCCGGATCGTCTGCGGCCTCTTACGGACAAGGGAATAGCCGAGGCGCGAACCCTCGGGAAAGCGCTTGCGATCATGCGCTGCCGGCCCGGCATCATCGCATCGAGCCCGCTCATCCGCGCCCTTTCCACGGCAGGCTATCTACGTGAAGAGATTTCTTTCGGCAAGGAGATCGAAGAAACGGCCGCCCTGCTGCCCGATGCCGCTCTCGGTGAAACCCTGCGCTTCCTTTCGGAAGCAGGAACGGCAGCGTGCCTCTGCGTCGGCCATCTGCCGCACCTCGATACCCTGGCGCGGATCCTTCTGCCCGCCGGCAGCGCGGGAAAGCTGACCCTCGCAAAGGCATCGGTCTGCTGCATCGCGTTTCCGGGGGGCAAAATCGGGAAAGGCAGGGGCGAATTCATCTGGTATTTTCCGCAGAAAAAACTTCAAAGGCTGGTTGACAGATATTCCAATAAGCGACGGAAATAATTTGATGATCGACGCGGGCGCCCGGCCAAAGCCGTCGCCCTTTCTCCTGCACAATGTATCTATTCTCTTTTCCCGTACGCCGGATCCCTCGGCGCACCCATCGCATACGACCCGAGAAACCGGTAAAAAGTCGTGATCTCCTGCAAATGGTTGATCGCGTTCCGTTGCACCTCGTGCCGGGCATCGCCCTCGAAGTCGAGGTAAAAAAGGTACTGGAACCCCCTCCCATGCACCGGACGCGACTCTATCTTGTAGAGGTTGATATCGCGGAGAGCGAAGACGCTGAGGCACTTATAGAGCGCGCCGGGAATATCCTTCATTGAAAAAACGATGGAGCTTTTGATTCGCTTCGTTGACGCGGGAGGATTCTTCGTTTTTTCAGCCACCACGAGGAAGCGGGTGGTGTTCTCGCCCGGATCTTCGATGTTGCGGGCAACCACCCGCATATCGAAGTCGATGGCCGCCTGGAGCGAACCGATGGCGGCGGCGTCATGCAACTTTTCGGTCAAGATGATCTTGACCGCCGCGGCAGTGTTCGAAACCGGAAGGGGCGTCCAGCGCGGATGCCGTTTGAGGAATCTCCTGCATTGCGGGAACACGGCGGGGTGCGACAGGATCTTCCGGATCTTTTTTACATCGGTTCCCTTGTTCACGATGAGAAAATGGCGGATGCGGAGCTGCACCTCGCCCACGATATGCAGGCCGCTTTCGAGCAACAGGTCGTAGTTCTGGTGAATGCTTCCGGCGAGGGAGTTTTCGATAGGCACCACGCCGAACCGGTAATCGCCCCGCGATACGCCGCTGAATACATCGCTGAACTCCGGCACCGGGGAGAGCTTCACCCGAGGGCCGAAATGTTCGATCGCCGCGAGCTCCGCAAAGGCCCCGCGTTCTCCGGAAAAAGCAACGCTCACAGCACCACCCTCCTCATCGCAATGAAATGTGAACCGTAGTACTCATCGGCGAGCGTGCTCTCGATGACCCCAAGCCGCGTACTGGCATGCACGAAGCGCCCTCCACCGATGTAAATGCCGACATGATCGGGTCCGCCTGCGAATCTCCAGCGGAAAAAAAGCAGATCGCCGGGTCTCGCGTCATTGAGCCGGACCTCACTCCCGATGGCCGCCATGCCGGTCGCCGACCGCGGAAGCTCCTTATTCCAGAGCTCACGGAACACCAAGCAGACCAGCCCGGAACAGTCGACCCCGTCCCTTGACATCCCGCCATACCGGTAAGGAGTCCCGAGGTACGAGTTGAGAACCTGGCGCAGTTGCGAGGTATCGGGTGCAACCTGGCCGCACGCAAGCGACGTATCGAAGAGGGGCGCCAACCGCTCCCGCGTTTCCCTCGACTGCTCGTCCGATTGGCCATACCGAATGGTCGATCGGAGACATCCGGAAACAAGGGCGGCAATGACCGCGACGCCCGCGACCGCGCATGCCGGAAGCGCGGCAGGACGGATTGCGGCCGGTCGAAAAGTCACCGCCCCGCACACTGAGCGGCGTAGGCCGCCTTGAGAAGGGTGTCTTCGCGCCATTTCGGCGCCATGAACTGGGCGCCTATGGGCAGCTTGTCACTCTCGCCCGCCGGGACGCTGATGCCGGGAATGCCGGCAAGGTTGGCGGAAACCGTATAGATGTCGGTAAGGTACATCTGGAGCGGATCGCTGACCTTTTCATGCAGTTTAAACGCCGGCGTCGGCGCCACCGGCGACAGAATCACATCGCATTCGGTAAAAGCCCGCTCAAAATCGCGGGCGATAAGCGTGCGCAGACGCGCCGCCTTGAGGTAATAAGCGTCATAGTATCCGGAACTCAGTACGTACGTCCCGACCATGATGCGGCGTTTGACCTCCGCGCCGAATGCCTCTGCACGCGTGCGGGTATACATGTCCATGAGCGTGGACGCGTTACCGGCGCGATGGCCGTACTTTACGCCGTCATACCGGGCAAGATTCGACGACGCCTCGGCGGTGCAAATGATATAGTATGCCGCCACCGCATAGCTTACATTGGGAAGCGAAACGTCGATCGCCGTTGCGCCGCGGCTTTTCAACCCATCGAGAAGCCGCATGAGCGCGCCCCTGACGCTTTGCGAAAGCCCGTCGCCGAAGTATTCCCGCGGCAAGCCGATTTTCATGCCGGTCAGATCGGCGGCATACAGCGACTCGCTGCTTTTGAACGGCTTCCGGGCATTGGTCGAATCGCGCTGGTCGGCGACCGATAATACCTCAAGCAGGCTGCCGATATCGCGCACATCCGCGGCAATGGGGCCGATCTGATCGAGAGACGATGCAAACGCGACGAGACCGTACCGCGAAATCCGGCCATAGGTCGGTTTCAGGCCGACGCAGCCGCAATGGCTGCATGGTTGCCGGATCGAACCGCCGGTATCCGACCCGAGCGCCGCAGGCACCACGCCTGCCGCAACGGCGGCGGCGCTGCCGCCCGACGACCCGCCGGGGATATACTCCGGGGCCGCCGGATTGTGCGTTACGCCGAACGCCGAGTTTTCGGTGCTCGATCCCATCGCGAATTCATCAAGATTGGTTTTTCCAACGATGACCGCTCCCGCCTCGCGCAGCGCCTCCACCACCGTTGCATCGTAGGGAGGCACGAAATTCGCGAGCATCTTCGAGGCGCAGGTCGTGCGAACACCTCGCGTGCAGATGTTATCTTTCAAAGCAACCGGAATTCCAAAGAGCGACATACGCGTTTTTTCAACTTCGGGCAGGGATTCGAGTTCTTCGGCGCGGCGAAGGGCGGCTTCGTCGCAAATGGTAAGAAACGCATGAAGACCCGACTCACCGGGGTCTTTTTGGGCAATGAGCGACAGGGAGCGCTCGACGACGTCGCGGCACTTGAGCTCACCCCGAGCCATGCGGCTTGCGGCTTCGGCAATGGTACATTCAAAAAAATGCATGTTGAAAAGATCCCGGTCAGGTGGTCGGCTTATCGCTAATCGTCATTGCTTCTTAAAATACCGTGTGCCTTATTCCGGGATGACAACGATTACGCGGCGAAGGCATGGCGGAAGGCTTCAGAACCTCTTGAATGACGGTAAGGATCGCGGCAGAGGCAGCCGAATCGTTGACCCATGTATTTTAAACCTGAAAAAGTCAGACTGGAAAACCGGGTTCGCAATACTCTGCGGAAAGGAGTTCATGACCGGCCGCTATGATCGATGCACTTATCCTCGCCCGCATCCAGTTCGGGCTCTCGCTCGGCGTCCATTTCATTTTTCCTGCGCTGACACTCGGCCTGACCCTCTACGTGCTGATGTTTGAAACGGCATTCGCCGTGACCAGCAACGCCATTTATCGAAATATCACGGGATTTTTAGTAAAGCTTCTCTCGCTGGTCTTCACCCTCGGCGTCGCCACCGGCGTCCTGCTTCCCTTCTCCTTCGGCGCGAACTGGGCGAAGTTCTCCCTTTTTTCGGGCCAGCTCTTCGGCACGCAGCTTGCCATCGAGGCGTTTACCGCGTTTGCCGTTGAGTCGATCGGCATCGCCATCCTGGTTTTCGGGAGGGAGCGCGTGCGAAAAAGCGTCTATCTCACTGCAGCGGCAGCGGTGTTTGCGGCATCCCACCTGTCGGCCTTCTGGATTATTTCCGCCAACTCGTGGCTCCAGACGCCCGCCGGGTATGCGATCCAGAACGGAACCGTCGTACTGATTGATTTCTGGAAAGCTATCTTCAATCCATCCACCGTGGTTCGCTTCGCGCATACGACATTGGCCGCCTGGCTCACCGGCACGGTTGCCGTTGCAGGCATCGCGGCATGGCGCTACCGGAAAGGGATCGCTCCGGATGCGGCGGCCAGAATTCTTTCCCTCGCCGTTCCGCTTTTCGCCCTCACCGCCGTTTCGCAGCTCGTCGTCGGGCACAGCCAGGCCGTCAACGTGGTCCGCTACCAGCCCGTTAAAGATGCGGCTTACGAGGGGATGTTCTCCCCGCAAAACGGCGCGCCGCTCTACCTGTTCGGCATTCCGGATGCGGACCATACTACCATCCATGCCGCCATTGCAATTCCGAAACTCCTCAGTTTCCTCGAAAGTTTCAGTTTCAATTCGCGCGTGAATGGCCTCGATGAGTTCGACCGGGATATGCGTCCTCCTGTGAATGTTATTTTCACCACCTTCCATGGCATGATCGGGATCGGGTTCATACTGATCGGCTCGGGCCTTATCGGGTTTTTTCTCCAACTGCGCCGCAGGCTTTTTGCAGCCGATTGGTTCCTGCGTTTTTTGCCGTTTCTCATCCCTCTGCCGCTTGTCGCGAATGAACTGGGATGGATCGGCGCAGAAGTCGGAAGACAGCCGTGGGTCATCTATGGGCTCCTGCGGACGCACAATGCAATCTCGCCGGCAGTTTCCGGCGAGCGGGTGCTGATCGCGCTCATCATGCTGTCTGTCGTCTATGCCGCCCTTCTTTTCGCGTTTATCTATTTCGGTGCGCGACTCGTTAACTCTGGATCGGGCGCGGCGGAAAGAAGATTTTAATGGACACAACGCATTATCAGGTCGCCTGGTTCGGCCTACTGCTCCTGTTCCTTGTCGCCTACAGCGTGCTCGACGGATTCGACCTGGGCGTCGGCATCCTCATCTTTTTTACGAAAAGTGATAAGAAGCGAAATCTCCTCTTTTCGGCGCTCGCGCCGATCTGGGATGGCAACGAATTATGGCTCGTCATCGCCGGCGCGTCGCTTTTCGCCGTGTTTCCGCAGGCCTATGCCACGACGCTCAGCGGGTTCTATCTGCCGATATTTTTTATCGCAACCGGGCTCATGCTCCGCGCCGCCGCCTTCGAATGCCGTCATCTCTGCAGGCGGGCCGCGACCCGCCGCGCATGGGAACGCGTTTTTGCAATCGCAAGTTTTTCCATCCCGTTTCTCCTCGCCGTCGCACTCGGCAACATCATCGCCGGCATTCCCTTGACCGGATCGCATGAGTACGGCGGAAGCATTCTATTCCTGTTCCGACTTTATCCTTGCGCGCTGGCCGCGACCGGCATCGCCATCATCATTCTTCAGGGGTCGCTCTTCGCGGCATGCAAGCTGCCGACGCCGTTTTCGGAGGAACTGCGAACAACGGCTTCCCGATGGTGGCATCACGCTGCTGTCGCATTTGTCTTACTTGCCATCAGCATGCTGTTTCAGGCGCCGCAAGCCCGGTCGAGGCCCGTCTTCTGGGTCTCCGCGACCGTTGCCGCCCTCGCGCTCGTTGCGACGATGATCCTTATGCGGCCCGGAAAAGAACGCTTCTCTTTCCTTGCATCGTCAATCGCCATCGTTTCTATCTGGTTCATGCAGGCAACGGCGCTCTTCCCCGATCTCATCCGGAACAGCGCTGATTCTTCCCGGTCAATCACCATTTTCAACGGTTCGGCGGAAATCGGGACTCTGCGGGTCCTGGCCGGCATAGCCGTCCCCGCGACCATACTCTACCTCGCCCTGAACTGGTATCTGTATACAACTTTCAAAGGGAAACTCTCGCCGGGCGCCGATCTCTACGGCGGCGACGGAAAGGAATAACGTCATGACGACCGAAGCAGGAAATGACTCCCGTGCCCAAACCACGCCGCGAAAACCGGTGACAATGGCGGTGCGCTGCAAGGTGTGTGGCTATATTACCGATGCCTCGAAAGTCGGGGATCGCTGCCCGGTATGCGGGGTCAAGGCCGCCATGTTCGAGCCCTTGACCGAACGGTTTTCGGATGACCGCCGCAGGTTCCTCGACCTGCACATCCACCCCATCTTCGCCCACTTCCCACAGGCGTTCTCGGTGACGATTCTTGTCCTCGCCTTGGCCGGGCCGGTGCTTTCCCCGGCGGCACGCCGCGTGGTCGTGGATACGCTACTCGCGCTGGGGCTCGCCCTCCCCTTCACGCTGATCGTCACCTTTGCCTCCGGCATTCTGGACAGACAGGTGCGCTTCAAAAAACTCAAGGCGCCCTATCTGCGAATAAAAAAGTGGGTCGGCGGAGCATACCTGCTCCTTTCCGTGCTTTTCGCGGCCTTGGTAGTGAGGGGAGCCTGCGCCGGCCCGGTTCCAGCGGCGCTCTGCATCGCGACGGCGGCGGGGATTGTGACCTGCACCACAATACTCGGTAATATCGGAAGCAAACTTGGGTGCTGCAAGGTTGCGGGATGACCGACAAGCGTTACTTGACTACAAATGTCGTCGGAACAGCAAAAACGAATGGCGAACGGTCGTCGAAATTGCAACCGATCCGTACATAATAGGAGCCGGCTGAAAGCGGCTGCGGAATGGTGATCGTCGTATCGTTAGAGGGAACCGATATGAGCGGGTTCAAAAATTTGGTGGAGGTATCAACCTCAATCGCGTAAGCGACGGTTAAAGGAACGGCGTGCCACGTGAATACCGGTTTTGCGACGGTGAAGGTATCCGTGGACTGGATCAGGGTAACGGTGAACCCGGAAAGCGTCGCATTTGCATCAAGTATTTCAGTCGCCGATAGAGCCCGGTTGTAATAAAACACATCGTCAAGCTGGCCTACATAGTACGTTTCATTCTTGATGCCATGCTTTCCAATAGTAAAAGTGTCTTCGATAGGTTGAATACTGGCCGTATAGGCTCCCTGAACCACCGATTTCCCGTCGACATACAGGTTTACGGCACCGCTCTGCCGTGTTGCGGCGACAAAATGCCATGCGCCGTCATTCAATGCTGTAGGGGTGTCATAGTAGCCGTGATCGCCGAGGAACACTCGAATATCGTTATCGTTCAAGGAGAGGAAAAGACCGCTGTTATAGGGATCGCCCATGCCGGCAATATCCATGCGCTGGTCCATCGTCCCGGTGGTGGCGGTGGTTTTAAACATCAGCCCCAGGGTAAAATCTCCCGTTGTCATTTTACTCAGCAACGTCGTGTCGATCGGTCCGGCAAAATACCAGGTGCCGTCCATGGAAACCGCGCTCTGCGGCACTCCCAACCGATCATTGACCAGCGTCGGTTTTTTTGTAGCGATAAGATTGTACCCATTGCCTGAAACGTCCTTGAGCAGCGTGTCGACAATGCTCGAATCATCAAAGGTGTAAAAGAAACACAGGCTGTCTGCGGGTATGGGCAGGGTCTTACCTGCCGCCAGAGTCGCGGCGATCGCAACGAGAATCCATGATTTCATTATAGATCCTTTCATTCAATTGCTTACCGGGCGATATGAAGTGCCTGAACGAGGCGTTTGTTTTCGACCTGCAGCACGACGATATAGCATCCTGCACCAACGGACCTGCCGTTTTTATAGGAACAATCCCAGTAAACGGTGAACCGGCCTCCGGAAGTTTCCTGTTGCGCAAGTATCTGAACGAGTTCACCGCGAATATTATATATCCGCAGGGTAACGCTTTTGACCGTGCCGTCCGCCGTGGGAACGGCGTAGCGGATTATGGCTTTTTTTGCGAGTGCGGAAAAGGAAGCGGAAAGTTCCATGTCCCGAATCAATCCTTTGGCCGATTGGTCTAAAATGGTTCCGACTGGCGCGCCCGCTGTCGATCCCGGTACGACCAGAAGGGAGGTGTAGGGCGTTACAATCCCATATCGCAGTCCAAGATAGGTAACCGCCTGGGTGAGCGGCGTCAAGCTTCCCTGCAGTGCTATTTGACCGACAAGAGCGTTGACCTTTGCCGAAGCCCAGAGCTGGGGAAGGGCGGTATTGTTGAAATTCGCGACCGGCAGGGTCATGGAGAGCGTGTCCAGAATGGGAAGACCGTTTTGCTTTGCCGATAATATTACCGGGAACACTCCGGTCTTTTTATATCGTCCCAGAACACCGATCTGACCGCCGCTGTACAGATAGGGCAATTGCGCGGGATAAACATCGGCGGTATCGAGAGCGCTGAAACTCAGCTGGACATTATATAAGTAGGAATAGAACATTTGATTGAGTATCGTCGTGAGACCGCCTTGTCCGGTATCGGGCGTTGCCAGGGTTACCGAAGAGCCGTTATTCCCCTGTGCGAGCAGCGAGAGAAAGGTTTGATTGGCGCTGGTTCCAATGCCGATGCAGTATACCGGCGCATTGCCGACATTGTATGCGGTTATGGTATCGATTATTCCCGCGGTCTGCAAGCGAACCGGCCAGGTCGGGTAACCGTCGGTCAGGAGGAAAATGCCATGGTTTGCAGCCGAGGACCACGAGCTTGCCATGGCCGCTTTCATGGGATCAATGAAGTTCGTGATGCCCAGGACTTTCAGGGAGTCTATGTACGTGACCGCAGCGGCTTGTGCGGATGATGTTGCCGTCACCAGTCCGGGCATGAATTCGTTGAACCCTGTATTAAAAGAAATGATATTAAACCGATCATTCGGAGTGAGAAGGCCCACGGCATGCAAAAGCGAGGCCTGAAGCAGCGTAAGGCCGCTATCTCCCATCGAATATGATATATCGGCGACAAAAACTACTTCCCGACTCTTCGCGGCGGCGGGAGTCGGAGAGTTCAGCCATAGTGAAAAGTAGCTTGCATCCCCTGCGGAATCGAACGGCAGCGTCGTATCGAGCATCGGGACATAGGTTTCAGCAGTGAGCCGGTATGACGCGGAATGCGTGCCGGCGATTTCGACCGTAAGAGTTTGATTGGTAAATGCACTATCCACCTGGTACGACAGCGCAAAAGATTTCCGGTCGGCCCGGCTTATCGTAACCGTATTGCCCGAAAAACCGGGAGCGAGTACATTGAGTATGGTATCTTGCCACCGCCCGTTAATCGTCACCGCGGTTTGCAGGGGCGCTTGGGAAGAGAATCCGCTGGAAACGAGCGGAATGGCGTACGTCGCCGTATCCATCGTGCTCTGCAACGGGGTTACATAGGTAAAATCGATCCTCCGGTTGGCCGTGGTATCGCCCGCCGGGCCGATGGGATAGACATAAATCTGGTAGTTATTATTTCCCAGGGATTCCAGCAGCGCCGGATCGACGGATTTCCTGACCGAACTGTCATAGATCGAAGTTGCCTGGGTGCTTGGGATGGCCTTGGCTATCGTACGCACGCCATTGATCCATAAGGCAAGCTCCGTGATCACCGATCCGGCTGGCAGGCTGAAGGAATAAATTCCTTCTTCCGTGGAGTTCGTTGTATTAGTAAATACTTGGTTGATATACGTTACGGCGATCTGATCGTTGATGGTAACGATGGCATTCATGGTTTTCAACCATATCGGGACATACGCATTATTGCTTCCAGGAACACGCGCTTGCAAAGTACCGAATCCTTGGGCCAATGACCATGCCATCCCGATAACCAGCATCACCGCACTAGTCTTTTTCATGGACGTCTCCTCAGCGGGCTCTATGGTGTTCAGGATGCCTGCAAATGAGTGGCAAGCATCGCGGTCGGTTTGCGTCGTGCTTCTCAGGCAATATAATCATCGGGGGACAGCGATGTCAAATGGAATCGTATGATCCCTATAATGGCGATGATGGATAAATATTGGCCATTTTTTAGAAGATCCCAAACCACGTCTGTTTCATTTTTTTGAGCCGCTTCCCCATAAAGTCCTCGCGAATTAAAGTATTTTTTCAACATAATGGAACCAATCAATCTCAGCGAACCGATCGATTCGGAAGCCAAAGAGTATCTCGATAGTCTTGGCAACGGCGCACTCCTTCTTGCCCGCGATGCGCTCCAGGATCCCAATTTTAAATCCGCGCTGGTGCTTATCTGCATTTATAGCAAAGAGGCCGGGGCCTATGGATTAGTGATAAACCGACGCTCGCACATCCCGCTGTCCGAAATATTCGATGGATTTTCAGAATTGTCCGAGCCTCATGAAGTGTACATCGGCGGACCGGTACAGCAGGAGGAGATCCAGATCATCCAGATTACTGACGATCCAGTACCCGACTCCCATCAGGTAGCGCCGCGTGTCTACCTTGGGGGGAAATGGGAGGATATCGATCAGATGTTCATGTTCGACGAAGCGTCGACGCATCTTTTTCTGGGCTATTCAGGCTGGGAGGCAGGGCAGCTCGAATCGGAAATCATAGCCGGGGCATGGCGGGTTTTTCGCATTAACATAGAAAAACTGCTCATGAACATTGATAAGGTCGTCAACGTGGATATGGAAATCATCGAGCGCTATCTGGAAACGATCAGGGCTTGATGTTCTGGTATGCCCCGCCGCCAAAACGCGGGGAACGTCCGACTCTCCTCGAAGGCTCCCCTGCTCGTGCTCTTCGCATGCATAGTGGTAAAGCTCCTTAGTGTTAACTTGAAGTGCTGATTCTAACGCTATGATAACCGCACAATTCCAATTTTGTGAAAACTTGAACGATTTCTTGCCAATTCGGAGGCAAAAAGTCCGTTTTCCGGCTTCTTTCAGTGAGAGCGCCTCCATCAAGGACGCAATCGAATCCCTCGGCATTCCGCATACCGAGATTGGCGCGATCATCGTGAACGGCGCATCGGTCGATTTTACTTACTGTTTGAAAAGTAATGATGAGGTGGCCGTCTACCCGGATGAAAAGTTGCCCGATCTCGAACCTCTCGTGCGCCTTCGCCCTTTGCCGCCTCGCCCTGCCGCGTTCATCTGCGATGTGCACCTGGG
>JBEKOX010000036.1:0-30942 GCA_049521335.1 Chitinispirillaceae bacterium | reverse complement strand
GTGAAATGGAGGACTTAGGCCAGCAAAATTTATTTGCTCATTAAGCAGACCCCTTTTAGGGGTCCAATTAAAGCCACGGCCTATGGCCGTGGTCTTTTACTTAGATTACTTACACAATCTTTATATGGAACGGAGTTTTAAAAGGCGCCCAAACTGCATATGATTCCGATAATCACGAGGGATCTTGTGACATTGCTGGCCACAAGAGCCTCCCACGCATCTAACCGATGTTTAAATGAATTTCTTATCTTCCAGCACTACTCACAACGGCTCAGTTGACACCTGCTGACTCTATTGGAGAGCCATAAACGTCGGTAGGTTGCATATTTAACCCTCCTTGCTCGTAATTTATATGAGTGGAGGGGTTAAGCTGTTTCGTTTGGGGAAGGGACATTATCCAGGAGGTTAAGATGAAAGGTACCAGGATGACGACGAAAAAGTCGTCAAAACCAATTGCAAGTCATAGGAAGGTCTTGCCAAGGAAAAGTGACTCAACCAAGTGGAAGTGAGGATTCCATAGTGTTCTTTTTGTATAAGAAGGCATCTATGTGAGGTGCCTTCTTTTTTGACTTCAATATGAACGTCATCTTTGAGAACTCTATTGATTTTATCCTGTTGAGTTTCCATTTCTTTTCTTGATATGATATAGTTCCGAAAATATGGACACGGTTCAGTTTGACATTTTCGAATTTGTCCAGCGATATACCTCCTAGGGGAAGGCCTTCCCTCACCAGAATCCTTTAAATTTCTTATTTTAGCAGTACCATCTTTTTACTCGAAACGAAATCTCCAATACGGAGTTGATAGTAATACGATCCGGTTGCGAGCCTTTCACCGTTATCCCCTTTGCCATCCCACGGTTGTGAATACTCCCCCATTTTCTGCGGTCCATCGACCAGCGATCTGACCAGCCTGCCATCCGCGCTATATATTCGCAGGGCCACGTTCTGGTCGGCGGGGATATAATAGTCGATTTTAGTAGCTGCTGTAAATGGATTTGGGGTATTGCCGACCAGTTTTGCAACGGCAAGTTTAGCAACCGATTGGTTTGATTTAAGGACACCTGCGGGACCGCAGCCCCATACTTGAAGGGTATAGGTTTGGGCCTCCGTTTCCTTAACACACCACAAGTCAGGATGACCGTCATTGCTGAGATCGTAAACACCGTAGAGTTGAACTGTGTCAAGAGTTAATTCGATGGTATTGGTTTGGACATTTATTACGGCAATTCCTACAAAGCCTGTGGTGCTATCGGTATAAACCTGAACCAGCTGCTTCGTTCCGCTATTAGCGATATCGAAAAAATGGGCATCTGTAGAATTGGGGTTCGAGGTGAACCAGTATTTATTGGAGAATTTTGTATAATCTACGGTGGAGATCAGTGCATAGCTCGAACCATCGTAAATTTGCAAAGCACTCAAGTTACATAAGGATCTGTTTATCTGATAAGCCTGAGGGACAAGAATGTTCGGGATTCCATTATTGCCATAAGAAAAGCTGCTGTCCTGGTCGTAATCAAAGCAAGGTGTGTTGGGAAAATACAATGCACTCGCCGAGCTTACATAGCTCGGTAAGATGGGCCAAGCCGTCAGGCCGGTCAGTTGCCATTCCAGATTTATCCCCGCTCCAAAGGCTCCGGTAGTCACCGCAATTAGCCCAGCAAATAGTATCGCCGTTTTAATCGTCGGTCGGGCATGCATTTTACCACCTCCTTGAATTATTGTGAATTGATTTCTGATATGGTCCCGAAGATATTGACACAGTTTAAGTACAGTTTAGTTTGACATGTTAAAATGTTTCCGGCGAAGCGCCCCCGCATACGCTCTGTATTCGTTCGCGGATGTATTAAGCAATATACTCAAAAATTCTCATCTCCGCAATCCTCTCTTCTCCAACATTTCATGACAGGTTCGCTCCGATACGGTCCCGAAAATTCGGAAGATTGCCCGAACGTGGCTGCGGCCGAGGAGAAAGATAGCCCGTAACGTCCCGATGCGCCTATTTACCTCAAATGCGCGAAACTGTATTATTTTGTATAGTATGCCCTCATCGCGCCGCGAGTTGCACTCGGGGTTCTTTTTCCCCTATCTTCTGCTTATATGCTTCTTCCCGCAGCTCTACGCGGCCGAGACTTTCACGCTGGTTGTGCAGAACATCGAGGGGAGTGCAACTGTTCAGCGGAGCGGCAAACATTCATGGCAAAAGGTGTCGGCGGGACGCAAATTATTCGATAACGATCTTGTCGAAACCGATTTCAACTCCCGTCTCACGCTGAAATTACCGGATGGCAGCAGCGTGATGATCGGCTCCGATTCGCGGGCGCTCATCGCCATTGCCGACAAAACATCCCGGGCCGCCGGCCGCGTCGAAGCGGGATTTTCGCTCTTGAGCGGCGGCATTCTTTTATGCTCTTCCGGGCACGGTCGCCTGGCGGTCTTTACCGGAAGTGCGGTCGGTGAAATCGACAGCGGGGCGCTCGCGGCGTTTATAGAAACCGAGGGACGGCAGACCGGGTTGTTCAACCTCGGCGGCAGGGCGTTCATCCGCGGCATACTACAGCAGCAAAGCAGGATGCTTCCGAACGGACGCGCGAGTCTCGTTCTTCACGGCAGGGAGCCGTTTTTCCACATTCCGATCTCATATCGTCATGTCGCCTCCCTCAAACGGCTGTTTGGCGACAGCTGCATCGAGAATCAATTGCGGGCGTCGAAAATAATCCCGCTCGACGACAAGCAGGCCGACGGCTTGAATGGCGCGGCGCTCTCCCTTCAGGAAAGTGACGATTCGCTCGAGGCGGGTCGCCAATCCTATGACCCCCTCTTCAATCCCAACAGGGTTTACGGCGCCATCATCCTCGATGATTCCTCTATTGGCGACAGGTACTATGCTCCCATTCACCGGCCGACGGAACAGTCGGACAGCGCGTTTTCCGTCACCCTCTCCGGCGATATCGGCTTGTACGAAAGTGCCGACCGGCCGTATGCCACCCTCACTCCCTGCTGGAGGACGCAATCGGTCGAAGCGGCGCTCAGGCTGACCATTGCCCGAAACCAGGACGCCCAGACCGTAACCGGCCTGAATTCGACCCGCGGCATCCTGGATAAGGTGGATCACCTGACGCTGGGCGATGTCGGCGATTCGCTCTATTGCACCATCGGCGCGCTCACCGACGTCACGCTCGGCGACGGCCTGATCGTCAACCACTTCCGCAATGACGATTATAACCGCATCTTTCATCCCCTCGGCTTCGCCGGGGAGGTCACGTACGCCAATCTTCTCGATGTCAACATGTTCCTGGCCGACGTGACCGACCCGTCTCTCGGCGGCGTCTACGTCAAATCCACTCCCTCCCTGTACACGTTCGGGGCGGGGTACTACTGGGACGCGGCTCCTTACCACCATACGAGTGACACCGACGACCTGCGTTTCACCAATTCATGGCCCTCTTCCGGCGTGCTCGACACGGCAAAGGGCCCCTCCGGGGTGGGAATCTATGAGCTCGACCTCGGCGTGACGATTGCCAAATGGTACGATTTCGAGGCGAAGATGCTCATCGACTTCGCCCAGGACCGGCTCGAAGGCGTCGATCAGGGTGAAATTTACAAACTGCCGGCCTTCGAGCTGAGCTGGCCCGGCCGCACGCTCAGCTTCGGGTATATGCTCGAAAGGGGCAGGATTATTTCGGAAGAGTTCGATGAATTTTATTACTCACGCCGTTCATTTTTCCAGAACGATACGCTGCTTACCGAGAATACCTCGCTCAACCGTCAACGGCTCGCTACCAGCGCGTTCGTTGCCTGGGGAGCCAGCCTGGGGAGAGGCATTGACTTCAGCGGGGGGTATTCGCAGGTTTTCGAGCCCGATCGTCCGTTTGATTCCGTTGTCGCCGGAAAAAACAACCCCGGTTCTTCATACGATTACTCATTCAACCTGCGTCTTACCATAAACGAGAAAGCAATATCTTTCATCAAGTACGCTTCGCTCTATGCCTGTCAGAATCACGCCCGGCTTTTTCCCTCCTCAGGGGGGCTCTTAGCCTCATGGAACGCCGAAGCCGGATTTGAATGCATGACCCGGCCGCTGTTCAGCTCGATCGCCCTGCAAGGCGGCGGACGTTTCTTCCATATTGACAAAGGACCAGACCCGGACAACCGCCTGGATCCGGGCGAAGAGGTATGGGAGTTCTCCGCGGGAGCCGTCTGGAGCATTCCATGACCGGAGAAGAAGAGCGCCGGTGCATCGACGGGCTCCTGGATCGCGCGATTGACGAGGATCTCGGCCGGGGCGGCGATTGCACGTCAAACGCCCTTTTTTCCGAAAACGATCGGGCGGAAGGGGTCATACGCAGCAAGGAAGCGGGCGTCCTCTCCGGCATGTTTCTTCTCTCCCCGCTCTTTTTAAAAATCGATCCCTCCATCGCGATTGTCATGCTCCTTGACGACGGGAACGCTCTCGCGCGCGGAAGCGAGATCTGCCGCGTGCAGGGGTCCGCGCGAGGAATTCTCGCGGGGGAGCGGATCGCGCTCAATTTCCTGCAGCGGCTCTCCGGCATCGCCACGCTTACCTCGCGCTATTGCGCGGCCATCGCGCATACGGGCGCGCGGCTTCTCGATACCCGGAAGACCACGCCCGGCCTGCGGTTTCTCGAAAAACTCGCGGTACGCCACGGCGGCGGCGCGAATCACCGGTTCGGCCTCTTTGACATGATGCTCATCAAGGACACCCATGTCAAACGCTGCGGCGGCGTAACGGCCGCGCTCGAAAAGGCATTGCGATCGCGCGGGTCCTCGCCCGCACCGAAAATAGAAGTTGAGGTCCGGAGCGTCGAGGAGTTCGGCGAGGCGCTGCGACTCCTGCCGGACCGTATCATGCTCGATAACATGAGCCTCGACGCGATGCGGCAGTGCGTTGAGAAGAAACGCGCTTCGGGAGCGGCCGTCGAGCTCGAGGCGAGCGGCAACATTACGCTCGATACCATCGCCGCCGTGGCCGGAACCGGGGTCGATTTCATCTCCTGCGGGGCGATCACGCACAGCGCGCGAGCGCTCGACATCCACCTGATCATCGCGTGACGGCATTGTATTGCCAATGGACAACCATGCTTCCCCGCGCCCTCTCCAATCTCCCTTTCGTCGAGCGGTTCCACTCCCTTCGCTGTGTCGCCTCGACCAGCGATCTCGCCCGGTCCCTGACGGAATTTCCCCGGAGTGGAATGTTCGTCTTCCAGGCCGACCGGCAGACCTCCGGTCGCGGGCGCTCGGGAGCGCCCTATTTCTCGGGGGAGGGCGGCCTGTGGGCGACCATTCTCACGCCCCTCCCTTCCATAGACGGCCATTTCAGGCACAACCGCGCTCTCTCCATGGCCATCGCCGAGGCGTCGGAAGCCGTCGCTTCGTCAACGACCGGTCATTGTCCTTTATCAATTACTATAAAATGGCCGAACGATCTCTACCTTGGCGACAGAAAGCTGTGCGGCATCCTGCTCGAAAATCACCCGGCCCGGAGCGACATGCTGGTGATGGGATTCGGCCTCAATGTCAACATTCCCCCGGCCGGATTCCCGGATGCACTGCGTCCGCTTGCCACCTCGCTTTCGATTGAAACCGGGAAAAACGTTTCGCGTTCGCGTCTTCTTGAAGCCATTATCAGCCGCTATCACGCGAATCTCGCCGTTGACGCGGACGTACTGCACGGTTCCTACCTTGCGCGGCTGTACCGGCGCGGAGAACCGGCGGAAGTCGAAGGAAAGCACGGCGTCTTCGACGGCGTCGAGCCCGACGGCAGACTTCGCCTCCTCATCGGCCATGAGGTGCATCACGCGGTTTCGGGCCATTTACGATTTACCGATACTACAAGGAGGCTTCCCGATGCGTAACGGCGCTCCGCCGATACTTGCCGTTGATATCGGCAACTCTTCGGTGCACGTCGGCCTCGTCGACGCCACGGCGCGCCGATGCCTGCGCCGGTTCGATCCGCCGCTTTCCGCCGTCCGCGACCGGTTGCCGCGCGCGCTTGAAAAGGCAGTTTTACTGGGGAGAAAAGCGAATCCGGCCGCGCCGCGGGCGGTCATCGCCGGCAACAATGCGAGCATGGCATTGCGGGTGCGGACGCTGCTGAAAGAGTGCGGCGTCACCGAGATTTCCGATCTCACCTGGCGTGCCGGGCTTCCGGTCCGGTTCCGGTATAAAAGTCCGTCCCGCCTCGGCGCCGACCGGATCGCCGATGCGCTCTATGCCGCGGCCGCATATCCGAAGCACAACGCGATCATCATCGGCGTCGGGACCGCGGTGACGGTCAATGCGCTGACCGCTGGCGGTGATTTCATCGGCGGCGTCATCTTTCCGGGCCCGGCGGCCCAGCTGCACGCGCTTCATGAGGCCGCTCCCGCGCTGCCCCTCATTGATCTTACAGAGAAGACGGCATCGCTGCCCGGCGCTTCGACCAGGGAGTGCATGCGCTCGGGAGTGGTGCGTTCGGTCGCCGGGGGGCTCGATCATCTTGTCAGGCAATTTGGTAAGGCGCTCGGCGGGAAATGCACGGTGCTTTCGACCGGGGGCGGATGGCATACGGTGAAAGAGTATGTCGATTTCAAAAGCATCGAGGTGGCGGATATGACGCTCATCGGAACGGCGCTGTATCTTGACGCCGCGCCGCGCATGATTTCCTGAAGAGTTGATTTCAGGCTGTCAAAATTTACTTACCGTTGATTTTACCGGGAAATGATTTTACTAAAGTCAAGAATCCATCGTCAGCTCATTTTCACCGCAAAGCACTCGTGGAGAACCCAGTTGGCGGCATAGCTCGTGACCGACCGGACAACGATCTGGTAGCCGGAGAGCGGGAAGGTCTCGCCTCCCTTGAGAAGGCCGGGAAGAGTTGTCTGCGATTCCGCAGTGCGCAGGAAGTCGGCGTCCTGGGTGAGGATGATCGGTTTCTGCGCGGTGGAGAGTACGACGGAAAAAGGTACGATGAGGATCAGCTTTTTCGCCCCTACCGCCTCAGCGGCCGCCACGGCGGCTTCACGCTCCTGCAGTTTGATCATGCGCGCCTTCGGCTCCGGCGCGGCGGCATCGATCGCCAGACTTACCCAGTCGAGCAGCTGGTTGCGCACCGCATGAATATCCTGCGCCTTGATGATGCTGGAGATGTCGCCGGTTTTTTCAACCGCCTTGGCGAGGCTTGATATTTCCTTGAGGTAAAAATTCTTTTCCGAGTCCGGGATATAATACATGACGACAAGGTGGACTTTTTCCTTATCCGGCGCGTCGTAGTCGATCCCCTGCGGTGACCAGCCGATCGCGCACAGGAGGTCGCCTTCGCCGTCGCGGCGGGCATGGGGACAGGCGATTCCTTTGCCGATGCCGGTATTGCCGGAGATCTCCCGCTTCTGCACCTCCTGGACGATATCGTTGCGCTGCGCGATTCCCGGGATCGCCTCGATGAGGAGGGCCAGGTATTCAAGCGCCTTATTCTTATCGGTATCCGGCAGCTCGACGAGACGACCCTCATCGAGGGCGGTAAGAAGGCTTTTCATGATCAGACCCCGAAGCGGCGGTTAAACCAAGTTTTGACAAAATGTGTCAACATGAAATATACACTGCAAAACCCAATCATCCAC
This sequence comes from Chitinispirillaceae bacterium, assembly GCA_049521335.1. Taxonomy (GTDB): domain Bacteria; phylum Fibrobacterota; class Chitinivibrionia; order Chitinivibrionales; family Chitinispirillaceae; genus BOG-1184. Next base: position 23,324 of record JBEKOX010000036.1, on the reverse strand, counting down.
GGCCAGAACAAAGTCGGCAGCGGCACGAGCCCGAGAGCCGGGCCGATGGGGGAATAGGGAAGCACGATGGCGACCGCCATGACGCAGAGCGTGGTCAGCATGAGGCCGGTACTCGGTCTGCTCTGAAGAAATGGGATCTTATTGGTTCGCAGCACCCACACGATCATGGTCTGGGTGAGGAGCGACTCGACAAACCATGCCGAATGAAAGAGTTTTTCAAGGTGGGGATTATGGAAGTCCGATTGTCCCGGCACCGAAAAAAGATGGCATTTGAAAACGTACAGCATGAGGAAAAACGTGGCGTAATCGAAGATCGAACTGATGGGACCGATGAAGATCATAAACCGGCGGACGAAACTGATGTCCCAGTTGAGCGGCTTCGAGACGCTTTCATGATCGACCCGGTCGGTCGGGATGCTGGTCTGGGAGATATCGTACAGCAGGTTATTCAATAATATCTGAATCGGCGCCATGGGCAGAAACGGCAGGATATAACTTCCGCCGAGAACGCTGAACATGTTGCCGAAATTAGAACTCGCGCCCATTTTAATGTACTTGACAATATTCGCGAACACCCGCCGTCCTTCGATGATCCCGTCCTGCAGAACGAGAAGGCTTCGTTCGAGCAGAATGATGTCGGCCGACTCCTTGGCGATATCGACCGCGGTATCGACCGAGATGCCGACGTCCGCGGCCTTGAGGGCCGGGGCGTCGTTGATGCCGTCGCCGAGAAACCCGACCGTGTTGCCCTGATGCCGGAGCATCTCGATGATCGACTCCTTCTGAAGCGGGGAGAGGCGGGCGAAAACATTGGTCTCCTTTACCGCCTGCGAGAACTGCTCCTCGGACATGGCCGAGAGTTCGCGGCCCAGAACGATCCGCGTGGGCTCGAATCCAACGTTCTTGCAGACGCATCGCGTCACCAGCTCATTATCTCCTGTCAATACCTTGACGGCGACGCCGGCCTCGCTGAGCGCGGTGATGGCCCGCGCCGACGACTCCTTGGGCGGATCGAAAAACGCCAGGTAGCCGAGGATTATCAGGTTGGTTTCATCGGCGGCGACGAAGGCCTCCTTTTTGTCCGGGAATTCGCGGTAGGCGACCGCCAGCACCCGATATCCCTCGGTGCTCAGGCGCTCGTACTCCTCCAGAATGTCGTTGCGCACCACGTCGAACAGGGGAAAGATGTCGTCGTCGATCTGGTAACGGTCGGCCACCCGGTTGATATCTTCAACCGCGCCTTTACATATAAGCACCCGGGTGTCTTCATAGTCGATGATCACCGACATGCGTTTCCGCTCAAAATCGAACGGCAGTTCGTCGACCTTTCTGCATGAGAGTTCGACGTCGAGATTCGTGTGGCTCAGGATGGCCCGGTCGAGAAGGTTCCGCAGACCGGTCTGATAGTAGCTGTTCATGTAGGCATAGCGAAGGACGTCTTCGCTGGGCCGGTTGGAAACGTCGACGAACCGTTCGAGGATGATCTTATCCTGCGTCAGGGTGCCGGTTTTGTCGGTGCACAAAATATTCATGGCGCCGATATTCTGGATCGCCTTGAGCTGCTTGACGATCACCTTCTTGCGCGACATGGCGATCGCGCCCTTCGACAGGCAGACGGTGATGATCATCGGCAGCATTTCCGGAGTCAACCCCACCGCCACCGCGAGGCCGAACAGGAGCGCATCCATCCAGTTGTGCTTGCTGAGGCCGACGATAAAGAAAACGGTCATCACCATCACGACCATGAAACGCACCATGAGCCAGACAAAGGAGCGGACGCCCATGTCGAAATTGGTCGGGACCTTGGCCTTGGTTGCGTTCCGTGAAATCGCACCGAGAAAGGTATGGCCGCCGCTCAGCACGACGACGCCGCGCGCGGCGCCGCTGACTACCGTGCTGCCCTGGAAGCACGCGTTGGGCAGTTCGAGCGGCTCGGTAACGGCCGCAAGGGGGGGAGCGGGAAACTTTTCGGCCGGCATCGATTCGCCGGTCATGGCCGACTGATTGACGTAGAAATCCTTGGCCGAAAGGATGCGGAGATCGGCGGGAATGATGGATCCGGCGGCGAGAACCACGATATCGCCGGGAACCACCTCGGCGATATCGATCTCCCGTTCACTATTGTCGCGTATGACAACAGCCGTGGTCAGGACCATGTTTTTGAGTTCTTCGGCGGCCCTGATGGAGCGTCGTTCCTGATACGACGACAGGACGAAGCTGAGCACCACCATGACCGCCACGATCGTTGCGGAGGGGATATCCCCCATGAGCGCCGAGACGATGCAGATGATGAGGAGCTGGATGACGAGCGGATTCTTGGTTCGCTCCGCGAGGTCGGCAAGAAGGGAGACTTTTCGCGCCGTGGCGGGGACGTTTCTCCCGAACGTTTCGAGCCTCGCGGCCGCTTCCTGTTCGGAAAGCCCGCCCGCGCCGCTTCCCTGCAGGGCAAGCGCGTCGTTTTCCGGGCAGGCGCACGATGCGATGAACTTCTGCTGGTCCTCCCGCATTTCGGGAGTAACGGCGTCCCTCTCCTTCGAAACGAAAAGGGTACGCTTGAGCATCGGCATAGGAGATCCATTCCCGCTTAAAAAAACCGCTCTCCCGCATGGGGAGCATCCCGGCCTGTTTATTATACTTTGATTATTTGGACTGACGACAATACGAAAATTCGTTTCGGGCCTTCCCGGTATTGCCACTCCCTCTGATAAATTATTTTATCTCAAGCCTGAAACATCGATCGGAAAAAATACTTTGTTCGATGAACCGGATTTCCCGAAAAATCCGCGGTGAACGATGAAAAAACGATATCCTGCAGCAGGAATGCCGCCTACCTTTCGATATTCTATCCTGTTCATCGCGGTTTCCCTGGCCGGATCGGGCTTTTCCGAACCGGTCGTCCTCAGCGGCAGCGCCTTTCCTTCGCTCACGGGCGCTCCGATCAGGGAACTCAGGGTTGTTACTAGTAAAGGCGTCGCGATTCCCTTTCAAATCGACGAAAGAACGAGGGGGGGCGACTATATCGGCAGCGGCGGCCCGGAATCGAATGCCGATTCGGCGCACGCCGCCCTGCAAGACCAGGATGAAATCGTTTTTCTCCGGGAGGATGCCGACAGCGAAAGCTCGCCGGCGGGCGCGACCGGGCTGGTTGGACCGAGACGGACGGCGGAGGTTGCGATCGCCCATGGCGCCGGGACGAGAAGGGTTTTTCTGGTCGACGATTCAACGATCCCGCTGTCTCCGGTACGGTATATCTTCTACGACGAGCGTACGCAGGATATCCGGACCCCGTGGTACGACGCCCGATTCGCCAGAGACCGGTTTCATTTTGTCCGGGCGGGCATCATGGACAGCGGCAGTGACCGCTGGGTTGACATTGTAAAACAACTCCGCATCGGGATCGTGCTGAAAACGCTGTGGGGCATCTTCCCCATCCGGTACAATGAGGACAATATCGTCTGCCTGGTCAATCGATATACGATCGGACCAATACGGCTCATCAGGCGGGGAAATTTTTACCTCAGGCTCGGTTTTTTAGGGCTTAAGGGGAGCCGGGCGGTTGTCTATCAGAAATGTTATCCGCAGGAAGTCGAGGTCCCGGTGCATGTGCATCTGCCCATCCGGCTCAGCGCGCTTTTCAGCGCAGCCTACTTTGAGATGACGCCAGTTATCAGCGGCGGCGTACAGGGGTTCAATTTTTCGGTTCCGAGCATCGGAACCTCCTTCGAGTGCGCCTCTCCCGGGCGAATCGACACCCTTATCCGGATCACTCCCGACCGGGGATATATGGTGAGCGACGGTGCAACGGGATTTGCATGGATCACCAGGGTCGGCGTCGATGACGCCCGCCTTGCAGGAAGCGGGTACCTCTTCCGCCGCCCCTCGAACCGGGGAGTCGCCGAATGCGGGGTGCGCTATGCGATCCGGGATCTCCCGAAAGGGAACTATACAATAGACAATTGGGTGCTTTTTCCACACCCTTTGGTCGTCCCGCGGGCAGGGGATTGCATGAGCTTTCTCCAACCGGCGACGGTGAGCGTTTCCGGTAAAAATGCGGCTGATCTGTTCGTCACGCCTTTTGCCGGAGAGCCTTGAGCGCAAAAATTGACACGGCGATTGCCGTCTTTTACTACATTTATTATTCCTTATTCCGCGATGCTTTCCGGACCGCGTCGCCGGGCGGGTAATTTATCCCTGAGGAGTCAAAAATGGCCGAAATCATCCACCACGCCCTCATGCTTAATTTTCATCAGCCTTCCGGCAACATCCATGATCTGCTGTTGAATAAGGAATGGGAGGCGAAAGAGATCCTCTGGGCTCTCGATCGGATGCCCCGGTCGCTCTGGGGCTACGAAGACGTGGCGCGTGTGCACTGTTCGTTTTCCGGCACGCTCCTTGAAACACTCAGCGACCCGGCCTTTCAGGGCAGGGTCTACGGAATAGTCAAATGCGGCGACCTGCTCTGGCATCTCCAGAACACGTCGCTCTTCGAGATACTCGGGACCGGGTATTACCATCCGGTATTTCCGCTCATTCCCCGGGAGGACTGGGAGGAGCAGGGGCGACGCTGGCTCGGCCTGGGACGCCATCTGTTCGGCCGTTCGGAAGGCAAAGCCGGCTTCGGCGGGTTCTGGCCGCCGGAGATGGGCTTCTGCATGGAAATGATTCCCCTGCTGTGCAGGCTTGGTTACCGCTACGTGATCGTTGACAGCGCGCATGTCGAACCCATCGGGCCCATGCGGTGGGAGGAACTTCGGTATATGCCGCACTACGCGACGTTCGAGGGCCATCAGATCATCGTGATTGTCCGTGACCGTGAACTTTCGGATGCGCAGATATCGGGCATGGACTGGGGGTGGTTTGCAAAAGAGGTCAACGACCGTACCGCGAACTGCACGTTCGCGCCGCTGGTGACCACCTGCTCCGACGGCGAAAACGGCGGCTGGTTCAGGAACACAAGCCCCAAGGGAAACTTCTGGCAGTATTTCTACCGGGAGTACCTGAACCGGATCAGGGCGCTGGAGTGCAATATCCGGCCGATATTTATCACCGACTACCTGAACCGTTACGGGGTTCATGGTCAGGTTGTCGTGAAACGGGGTGCGTGGAATACCGGACGGCACAGCGGGGCGGGGTTCATTCAGTGGGCCGGTTCGCAGGCGCAGAAGGACGGCCTTGCCCGCATTGCCGCGGTGAGCACCGATTATCATGCGGCCAAGCAGCGGCGGCGAGACCTTTCCCCGGCCGGCAACCGGGTCCGGGCGTTTCTCGACGAAGCCGGGTGGAGGCTGTTGCGGGCTGAAACAAGTTGCAATTTTTACTGGGGCGACGCATGGATTCCCAGATGCCACAGCGATCTCGACGCGGCAACGAGGCTCCTGGACGAAATGAAAAAAGCGGAATAGGCATGCTACATGGCCGGGATGGACGAACTCAATAACAAAAGTGATATTTGATCTTGAAAAATGACGGCGCGAGGAATGCTGTTTTTCAAGTAAACACCAGGCGAACATTTTCATGCAGGAGGGGTAGCAGGATGTATCCGACAATTCCCGAAATTATCGACGGCGTTCCCAATATTTCCGGTTCGGAAGACCTCGTGGCGCAGGCGGTCAAAAACGGCGCGGCGAAAGAATTTTACCGAAACGAGAATTGGATCGATTTCGGCAGGATAAAGAGCGCCTGCGCGATCGCGCTCCACATGCACCAGCCGCTTATCCCGGCCGGCGGCGGCGATCTGCAGAGCGCCGCCGTTATCAGCAATCTCAAATATATGATGGATAACCAGGGAATTGGCGATAATCACAACGCGCCGGTCTTCCGCTGGTGTTACAAGCGAATGGCCGAGTTCATACCGCAGCTGGTCGCGGAAGGCAAGTCGCCGCGCATAATGCTCGATTATTCGGGAACATTGCTCCACGGGCTGCGCGCCATGGGCCTGCACGACGTGATCGACGATCTGAAGCGCATTACCTGCGAGGCGGGCTATCGCCGTTACGCGGAGTGGCTCGGCTGTCCCTGGGGCCATGCGGTGGCGCCTTCCACGCCGGTGCAGGATTACCGCCTGCATGTCAAGGCGTGGCAGCAGCATTTTGCCGCGATTTTCGGCTTTGAGGCGCTCGAACGCGTGCGCGGATTTTCCCCCGCCGAAATGGCGCTGCCGAATCGCCCCGATGTCGCTTACGAATTTGTCAAGACGCTCCGTGACTGCGGATACCAGTGGGTGCTCGTCCAGGAGCATTCGGTGGAGCTGCCCCAGAATGGATCGGGTCCGGAGCAGAAACATCTTCCCCATCGACTGGTCTGTACGAATGCACAAGGAGAAACCGCCTCGATCATCGCGATCATCAAGACACAGGGCAGCGATACCAAGCTTGTTGCGCAGATGCAGCCTTACTATGAGGCAAAGGGCCTCACGCGATGGCGGCTGGCCGGACAGGGGGTTCCGCCCATCGTCACGCAGATTGCCGACGGCGAAAACGGCGGCGTCATGATGAATGAATTCCCGCCGAAATATCTCGAAGTCGTGCGCGAAAGCTCGGGAAGCGAAACACCCCTTATGAACGTTTCCGAATATCTGGAACACCTGGCCGCGCTCGGCATCAAGGAAAAAGACCTGCCGCCGCTGCAGCCGGTCATGCAGAAGCGGATCTGGGACCTCATGAAGCCGGGCGAAGGGTCGGAAAAGCTGGAAAAAACGATCGAGAAGTTGAAAAAAGAGGATGGCCGTTTTACTATGGAGGGAGGAAGCTGGACAAATAATATCTCATGGGTGCGGGGATACGAATCCATGATCGGTCCCATGGAGCAGGTGAGTTCGTTGTTTTACCGGAAAACGCACGGAAGCGGCGTTTCAACGAGCGAATACCGCTATCGCAATGCCCTCTACTACCTTCTGACCTCCCAGACCAGCTGCTACCGATACTGGGGGAGTGGGCAGTGGGTGGAGTACGGCAAGGAGCTTTGCCGCAGGGCGCAACATATTTTGGAATATGATTTCGGGGAACCATGACCCTGCTTTGAAAAGCAGTGACGGGTCTGTCCAAACACCTGCCGGAGAAAAATAACAAAATGCGAATCGCACATCTTGCGTGGGAATCGCTTCATTCGGTTAGCATCGGCGGCGTCGCGGTCCATGCGACCGAACTGGCGGCCGCATTGCAGCGAAAGGGCCACGAGGTCCATGTTTTTACCCGCATGCGCTGGCAGGGCGACTGGCAATACGATTGCATTCATGGCGTTCACTACCATCGGGTTCCCTATGCGGGCGCCCGTGATATTGTCGATGATGTCGATAACATGTGCCGGGCATTCGTTACGTCGGTGTTCAAGACCGAAGACTATATGGGCGCCCACTTCGACATCGTGCATGCGCACGACTGGATGGCCGCGAACGCCATGGTATGGATCAAGCAGGGCAGGGGGCGCAAGGGGATTCTGACCATGCACTCCACGGAGTACGGCCGCAACGGCAACAACTTCTACGGCGGCCGGTCGCAGCGCATCATGGATCACGAACGTCACGGCACCTTCTGTGCGGATCGCGTGATTACGGTTTCGAATTCACTCAAAAACGAAGTGATGTGGATTTACAACCTTCCTCATTGGAAAGCATCGGTCGTGTATAACGGCATTTCATATGAAGGATTCAATGGCTTTCTCGATCCCGGCGCCATCAAGGGGCGTTACGGGATCGGACCACTTGACCCGACCATGCTTTTCGTCGGCCGCATGACCGGTCAGAAAGGGCCGGATCTGCTCATCGAGGCGATTCCGCATGTCCTGCGCTTCCATCCGTCAGCGAAGTTCGTCCTGGCCGGAGACGGGGACATGCGCGGTCATGTGGAGCGCCGCGCCTGGCAACTCGGGGTCCATCATGCCTGCCGGTTCTACGGCGTTTTGCCCCGCCATGAGCTCATCGACCTCTATAAAGCGGTAGACGGCGTCGTGGTGCCCAGCAGGAACGAGCCGTTCGGCATCGTCGTGCTCGAAGCCTGGGCTGCCGGCAAGCCGGTTGTTGCAACTGTCAATGGCGGACCTTCCGAACTCGTCTGGCACGATGTTACGGGGTATAAGATATGGCCGAACCCCGATTCCATCGCCTGGGGCATCGGAACGCTGTTCAGTAATTTCGAGCACGCCCGCTGGATGGGAAGAAACGGGCGCAAGGCCGCCGAAACCGTTTTTTCCTGGGACACCATCGCGGGCATAACTTTGGAAGCGTACGCCGGATAGATGTCCGCCGTTTTTCTCCTGAGGGTTTCTCTCGCGACATTATTCGTTGTCGTAAACTGCGGCGCGCTCCCGCATGCGGGTAGTGACCGCGGCGTGGATCATTGCGCAAGGCTCGACAGTTTTTATATCGGCGGCTGCTGCAAAACGACGCTTGCCGAATGCCTGCGGAGAACCCCGCCATGCCCCCTTGCCGTCCACCTCGGCGCCTTTGCATCCTGGATCGACACGCTCTTACCCGCTGAGCCTTGTTCGACAAGGATCGCGGCGGTTGCCACGCGGTATGCCTTTTTTACCGATACGACTCATGCGACGATTGACAGCGACTCGGTGGCGTTCGTCGGGTATCCCTCCTCGCCGCTCGCGATCGTTCTGTATGTCTCCGCGCTCTGTCCCCTGTGCAAGAGAGTATACAAAGGACTCTATGCCGATGTGACAGAGGGTTCATTGCACGGCGTTGCCCGGCTCGGCATCAAGGTATTGTCCGTCAAGTCGTGGGATCTCGCGCTTTTGGCGGCGCGACGCGTCAACAGGCAAAGTGCGCTTTTTCTGTCTCTTGCCGATGTTGATGAGCGTATTTCAATGCCGGTCATCAGACGGAAGGCGGCCGAGATAGGGCTGTCCCCGGCAACGCTGGATCACCTTGCCGCCGATACAATTCTGCTGCGGGAAGCAAGTCTTTCCGCTTCCGAGGCCGCGAGAAACGGCGTTACCGTCACGCCGACGGTTTTTATCAACGGCCGGCGCTACAGGAGCTACAAGGATCCCCAATGGGTCGCGGATGCTGCGCTTTTTATGTACGAGGCAGGTATTTTTGTCCCGGCGCGCCCCTCACGGTGAAGCAGGCGCCGGAAGATCGACAACATGGTCCGGGAGGGATCGGCAAAATTCGCTGTGTAAGCGGCAGCAAGCTTTCGCCCGGCGCAGGATTAAACTATATAGAAGTTTCATCGGAAAGACCCATTGCGCTTGAAATTTACGCGTGGAGTATGTATTTTCTACATCCGCTCAAAATTTGGCTGCCGCTTTAGCTCAGTCGGTAGAGCAACGGACTGAAAATCCGTGTGTCCGCAGTTCAATTCTGCGAGGCGGCATTAGGTAAAACCCTCCGAAGTCATTGATTTTTAAATGAAATCGGGGGGTTTCTTTTTTCCTCCGATTCCCTGCCGAAAAGTTGCCAAAATGCCCCTAAATACTCTCTTTCCCCCCGTAGTGTGAAAACATTTCACACCGCTTGTAAATTATAACGGGAATAGATACGGCTTATTCTGCGGGATAAGGGGAAACGAAGAAGCGGTTTTTCGGCATGGGTAGAGCGGCAAACCCGGCGAGGAGTACTCAGTTGCTTTTCTTGATCTGTACGGGCGTGTAGGAAGCCGGAAGCGGCAGAGGATGGACCGGAACCCGGGCTTTAAAGCGGCTGTTTTGCGAACATCTGCATGACTCCCGGAATCCCTAAAAGAAGAACCTTCCGAACAGGAGTATTGACAATTTACTGTAAAATGTGTATATTGTGGAAAAGGAACATACTGCCATGACCTTTGAATGGGACCCGAAGAAAAACGTCGAGAATTGCTGAAGCATGGCGTTTCTTTTGAGATCGCCCAGAAAGCCTTTTTGACGTAAACAGGAAAATCTATGGTGACGAAAAGCACAGCCAGCACGAGCAGCGATACTATTGTTGCGCAAAAATAGACGAAGAAATATTGACTGTGCGCTTCACGATACGAGGGGAAAAAATCAGAATCATCGGCGCGGGATACTGGCGCAAAGGAAGGAAGCTGTATTATGAAAACAAAGAAGAATAAAGCGGCGGCGACAAGCGGTTTCACGGGCTACACCGACGCGCCCCCGGCAATCGGGAAAGAGATGGAAGGGATGAAGCGTGTTAAAGATTTCCTGCCGTCTCCTGCAAAACTCAAAACGAAAATCGTTACCAAACAAGAGCGGAAGCTTACCGCTGAAGCGTGGCAGCGGTACCGAATCAAGGATCACGAACGCGGGCATCGGAAAGCCCTCTCGAAGGTCCTTAAAGAACCTACCCGGCGGCTTGATACGAGTATCCTTCTTCCGACAAAAGTTTATAACTGGGTTAAAGGGAAACCGAATAAGGCCGCCTTTATCCGAGATACCTTGATTAAACAGTACAAGCAGACGGCCTGAAGAACGATAACGGGAATTTCTGCACTGTTTTGAATCTGACGCTCTACGCAGCGCTAAGAAGAAGAAGGCCGGATAGGGGAGAGGGCCGACCGGAAGGACCGGGCCGGGGAGAGCGATGCTTTCCGGCCTTTTTAAACGATGCAACCGTTTAAGATTTTCGGCGCTTTAGGAGAACCAGAGGCACTAACTGGACAGTGATAATTGCAATTTGAGATGAGTATTTATTAGATTGGAAAGGAAGCGGTGGATATTGTAGAAGGAAGGAAAATGCAAAAAGAGTTCTTTTCTGAAACTTTAAAAAAAAGAATGAAATGGTTTGCAAAAGCTTTATGCTGGATGATAGGTATTTATGTCGCGCTTTTTGGGTTGGTATCCCAACGATATCAAAGTAAAATCAGTATAATTGAAAACAGAATAAACAACATCATTACAAGTCTTTCTACGCCCGGATTTGAGCAAGCAATAAGTAGAATACCAGAAACTCAAAAAATGCTTTGCCCTGTAGAACCAGACCTCTTAATGTTTTGGAAAACATTAGAATCTTTTGTTGGATTCAAGAGTCCCTATACTGAGGGGGTTCTGCTTTTAAAGCGAACAATTGAAAACTGGCAAGATTCACTATCTAATGTCATCCTCGATAGTGCCTTACTTGATAGCGCCGTTCTTGAGAAAGCCAACCTTGAAGAAGCTTACCTTGAGGGAGTAGATTTTGAAGGAGCTAACCTTTGGGGAGCCAACCTTCGGGACGCCATCCTTAATAGTGCCAATCTAAAGGGAGCCCATCTAAATGAAACCCACCTTGAGGAAGCCGACCTTACGGGAGCCAACCTTGCGGGAGCCGACCTTTTGGAAACCCACCTTGAGGAAGCCGACCTTACAGGAGCCAACCTTGCGGGAGCCGACCTTTTGGAAGCCCACCTTGAAGAAGCCGACCTTACGGGAGCCAACCTTCGGAAAGCCGATTTTGAGGGAGCCGACCTTAAGGAAGCCGACCTTACGGGAGCCAACCTTTCGGGTGCCGATCTTGAGGAAGCCAACCTTCAGGGAGCCTACCTTGATAGCACCGACCTCAGTAAAGTTAAATCATTGTACTTGGCAAAACTTGATACAAACATTCTGTCCGAAATAAAGACCAAATGGCCCGAAAAACTTGCAACTGGCTTCGATACTACAAAAAAAAGTTGGGTTATCGATGATTCTCTACTTGAGCAGATCAAGAAACCCGATTGGCATGGATGGCCGGAGGGAAAAGATCAAGGGAAATGACTTCTATGGCCCCTCCAATAATCTCCACCCTCGTTAAGCGGTTCGACCAGAACCGGGAGCCGGAATGCCGGCTTTAAGGCGGTCCTTGGAGCGGGCAAGGATAGAACTACTCCAAACTGCGGGGCATTAAACCCACACAGATTAAACCAACAGGAACGTCGCCTTTTTTCAAAAAGGCGAATGAATGGTGCGAGATACCAAAGTTTTTCCGATTATTTTCTGACCAATTCTACGGTGCAGGAGGCGGCCGGTTTTGATACCCCAATTCCCTTCCCGTAGAGCGCAAGTATATAAGCCCCCGCTGGCAAGTTTTTGTTCATGGTTGCGGGAGAATTCAAATTCACGCGGTGACTACCGGCGCTCATTACCGCTTCAAGGACCGTTCCAACCGACCTTCCCCGGCTATCAAAAAGTTTCAGCTCGATCGCTTCGCTTGTCGGAATCGAAAACTCTACCACGGACGAGTTGGTCAGCGCACGCAACGAGTAGGCTGCATGTCTAACAACGGCAGGGTTTCCCGTGCGAATAGCGCTCGTTGCCCCTTCGATAAAAACCAGTTCGATGCCGTTGCCGGTGCCTAAATTCCGCGAATATTGCCGGTGAACGGTATCGTTCCAGTGTTCGTGAACGCCGAGGCTGGCCAGCCGCGTGGTTGCAGTAGCGTGGTTCGGATCGTAGAACGTAAGGGAAGGCGGATTGTTTGCCTCCGCCGCTTCGATCATATAATCTTCCGCGCCGGCAATTTTCGGATACTGGTAGGCATCATTATAATCGAGTTGCATCAGATCGAAAAGAACGCTTTCAATCGCAACCGGGTCTTGCGAAGCAAATAAGCTCGAAGTCCAACCGCCATTAAACGGCGTTGTCGACCATCGGTGCGGCACCGTATCGTTGTTATGATTTCCCTCATACAGTCCATCGACGAGGTAGAGGAGTGTTTTCCCTCCCAACTGCGCATGCCCCATGAGATCAACTACGGCGCGATAGCTTCCCATGGCGGAATCCACATACGCCAGACTCTGATGCAGGCTGTAATATCCGCTATCGCTCGGCAGACGGATGAGCGACCCGTAATTATTCTTTGCGCACGCGGTAATGCCCGCGCCCAGATGAGATTTCATATTTGCAAGGTTGATAACGTAGGTTGCTTGCACATAGTGAAGAGGCACGTAATCCATGGTCACTCCCGTCGGTCTGCAACTCCAGTAAAACGGCGTGTCGGAAAAGGTGACCTTCGTGCGGCCGAATTTCCCCCCATAGTCGATATAGTGTACATTTGGGAATTCGGCGTAACAGGAATCGAAGTATTCATTTGGATAATAGGCCGATGGATCTCCCACGGAGATATCGGACTGGTTGACTCCAACGACATTGACGAGCTCGCGCAACAGGGAACGGACAACCTGGGGAGATGTGTGCATGTAATCAAGATAATGCGTGAGAGAATAGGTCGAAGTATCAACAATACACCAGGCGGCATTATGGCTGCAATAGGTAAGATTTATCTTGATCGCAATTTTTTCCCCCGTTGCATACCCTTGGGAGCCATGACCATGCGTGCTGTTAAAGTAGCGGAACAGCGTGTCCCAGGCGGCAGTATCGTTCGTTTTTCCGCTCAACGCGCATAATGTTTGAGACATCATCTGGTCAACAATGGCCTGTTTAGTATGATTATTCAGCCACCAGTGGCCATCGCCCACACCAGTCCAGTCCGATACACTCGAATCATGCACCCAGACAACCCGTCCGGGGTTCGCTCCTTTTGCCACACCGATCGGGGCATTAGGCGTTACTGCAGCATGCGCAGAGGAGTGGGGCATTGAAATCAATATCCCTCCCGTGATTCCGCCGGCTGCGATGGCAGCTGCGGCCATAAAAAACCGCAATCGCCGGATATAGGCGCATGCCTTTTTTAAAAACAGATAGGACGTACCTATTCCCAAAAGCCATAGAACAAAGGTGGATGCTACGGGCGCCGCGACACGCATGCAAGGGTACGCGGCACGGCTTGGTTTTGGAATAACGCGTGCAAGGAACCACATAAGCGATCCGATGCCGAGAATGGGGAACACTGCTTTCAGGGCGCACCGTTTTTTATGGATCATTGGGAAATCCTCCTTTTGCCAACTTTTTTGTTTTTCTCTTGCGTTCTCCCCCTATTTAAACCACCTGAATAGAGTGGAGAAATTAACAATTGTTCATTAAACAAAAGGACTTTGAAGAAAAACTGCTGCGGGTTTCATGAGTCCATCCCGACTCAAAACCATCAAGTCTGCCAAGTGCAATATATTTTCCAGAAAACACTGCAAGCAAGCTAAATTTCAATGCTTTCGACGCAGAGAACCATTCGGCGAGGTTTATGGCGGGGTAATAATTTTTCGAAGATACGTTTAATGCGGTTATATTTGTCTTTAGACAAGCTCTGGACGAACAGAGTAGTGAAAGCTTCCGTTATTGAAAGTAGGTCACCCGAAAAAGGGGAATCTGTGAGGGACTCTCCACCTTCATTTCCTATCGGTATAGCTTTTCCCGCTTGCGGAAAAACTTGACCAGCGATTCGATATAGTCGGTGCCGGTTGAAACCGGGATCTCGTCCACGCCATTCGCCGTGAAGGCCTGCGAGGTCGCGGCGACGCGCTCGTCCATATTCTTCTTGTAAAGAGCGCGAAACTGGCGGGACGAGGAGTCCACGAGTTGCGTTTCGCCGGTTTCGGCGTCGGCGAGTTCAAGGAGCCCGATGTCGGGGAGTTCATGTTCGCGGGGGTCGCGCAGCGAGATTGCGACGAGATCGTGGCGGCGGGCGGTAACGCGGAGCGGCTTGGCAAAAGACGGTGCAAAGAAGTCGGAAACCAGGAAGACCACGGCTTTGCGGCGCTGCACGCGGTTCAGGTAGGAAAGCGCGCCGGCGACATCGGTGCCCCGCTTTGTCGGCTCGAAGTACAGCATCTCGCGGATGACCCGCAACACATGGTTCCTGCCCTTCTGCGGGGGGATATACCGTTCGACTTCGGAGGTGAAAATGATGAGGCCGACGCGGTCGTTGTTCTTGATCGCGGAAAAGGCGAGGAGGGCGCAGATTTCCGCCCCCATCTCTCCCTTGAATTTATTGACGCTTCCGAAACTGCCCGAGGCCGAAGCGTCGACCACGAGCATGACCGTCAGCTCCCGTTCTTCGACAAGCTTCTTGACATAGAGTCCGTTCATCCGCGCGGTGACGTTCCAATCGATGGAACGGATATCGTCGCCCTCGACATACGAGCGAACCTCGGAGAACTCCATGCCGCGCCCCTTGAAGACGCTGTGGTATTCGCCGGACAGGATCGAATCTACGACACTCTTGGTCCGGATCTCGATACGGCGGACCTTCTGCAGCACTTCCCGGGGGATCATGAGTTCCTCGTCACTATGCGATTATTGGTTGACACTGGGCTTTTTCAAGGAGCGGTTATGGTACTTCGACCCGGTCGAAAATCTTCTGCACGATGTCCTCGGGCGTGATATTTTCGGCTTCCGCCTCGTAAGTAACGATGATACGATGGCGCAAGACGTCCATGCCGATGGATTTTACGTCCTCGGGAGTCACATAGCCCCGGCCGCGGATAAAGGCATGGGCGCGGGCGGCGCGAGTCAGGTTGAGCGTGGCGCGCGGGGAGGCTCCCCATGCGATCAGATCTTTGACATCGGTAAGTCCCACCGATGCCGGCTCCCGGCTTGCGAAAACGATATTGACTATGTAGTCCTCGACCTTCGGGTCCATGTAGATTTCGTTTACCACCGATCGCGCCGACAGGATCTTATCGACCGAAATGACACGCTGCACCGGCGGCACTTCCCCGCCGGCCATCCGCTCGAGAATCTGCTTTTCCTCTTCACGGGTGGGATAAACGACCTTCAACTTGAGCATGAATCGGTCCACCTGCGCCTCGGGCAGGGGATAGGTTCCCTCCTGCTCGATCGGGTTCTGTGTTGCCAGGACGAGGAAGGGCTCCTCGAGGGGATAGGTCGCATCGCCGATCGTTACCTGGCGCTCCTGCATCGCTTCAAGTAACGCGCTTTGCACCTTTGCCGGGGCGCGGTTGATTTCGTCGGCAAGAATGATATTGGAGAACAATGGCCCTTTCTTGGGAACGAAATCACCTGTTTTCTGGTTATAGACCAAGGTTCCGACAAGGTCCGCGGGCAGGAGATCAGGGGTAAACTGGAGCCGACGGAAACCGGTATCGATCGCTTTTGCCAGTGTCGCCACGGCAAGCGTTTTGGCAAGGCCCGGAACGCCCTCCAGCAGGATATGGCCGCGGCACAGAAGTCCGATCAACAGGCGGTCGATCATCCGCGACTGCCCCACAATAACCTTGCCGACCTCACCCTTCAGAAGCGTTACAAAGCTGCTTTCTTCGCGTATACGATCGTTCAGCTTTGCGATATCAACACTCATAGTTTCCCTCCGCTTTTGGTACCATGGAATAGTTTAGAAATAGGTTTACGCCCTTCACCGGAGCTTTGAAAATTGTATTTTTTCCACCCGTAGCTGCAACGGTCCGAAGTTATCGGTCCCGCATCGGGTATTCATTCGTGGAGAAAACACAATTCAACGCAGCCGCCTGAAATATTTTTAATACGTTGCGGAGACAAATTTATTACATGCAGGATTGAGGGTTGCGAGCCATTCTAAATACCCATGATAAAATTTCTTGAAATAATTCTTATAGTACTGATCCTTCGATCCGTGCTCTCCATGGCATTGCCGTTCCTGAGGCGAAAATCGAGGCCGATTCCAACGGCTTCGAAGAAGGATAGGGATCCCTTCAGAAAAAAAGCGGATATCATTGATGGGGAGTTTGAAGATTTGAAGTAGTTCCCGATATGGCATGCAGACTGCTTGATTAATGCAAATAATGATCACGCAGCGTTAAGTTCGATCCATTTTTTGCCGGCGGTTTAAAGGCGGAACCCGTCAATCCGTAGTAACCGGTATCCGAAAGGAAGTGGCCGCTTCGTGAAAATCCCCGCCGAGCCGCTTTTTTTTTCGCCAATTTACAAAGAGACGCTTTGGGGCGGAACGGCACTGGCCGAGCGTCTGGGACGCCCGCTATCGGCCGCGAAGCGGGTCGGCGAATCGTGGGAGATCAGCGGCTACGGACGCGACCAGTCAACGGTTACTGCCGGTCCCCTTGTTGGCAATTCTCTTTCGCGCCTTTCGGCCGAATCCCCCTTGGAACTTCTCGGCGATATCGCGGCATCGGGGATCTTCCCCCTGCTCTGTAAATTCATCGACGCTTCGCAGCGGCTCTCCGTACAGGTGCATCCTGACGACGCGCAAGCGCGCGCGAATGGATGGGGAGAATTCGGCAAAACCGAGTGCTGGTACATCGTTGCGGCAAAGGAGGGTGCGCGGTGTATCCTCGGGTTCAACCGAAATCTGACCATTGAAGAGCTGCGGTCGGCCGTTGCAACCTCCACGCTTCCCGACTCGCTCTCCTCGGTCGCGATCAAACCCGGCGACGTGCTTTTCATCCCCGCCGGAACCGTGCACGCCATCCTTGAGGGTTCCCTCATGTATGAGGTGCAGGAAACTTCCGATACCACCTTTCGCCTCTACGACTGGGCCCGGCTCGATACCGCCGGCAAGCCTCGTCCTCTCCATATCAACGAGGCGTGCGCCGTTGTCGATCGCTTCGCCTTCGATAATCGTCCTCTCCCGCCGATAACCCTGACCGAAAATGGGGTTCGCCGAAGCATCCGGGTCGCATGCAGGTATTTTGCCATTGAGCAATATTCGTTCATGCAGGATGCCGAAGCCGTCATGGCGGCAAAACGATCATTCAGGATTGTCACCGTTATAAGCGGCGCCGCCAGCCTTCTCTATCCAGGTGGGAAGGCCGAACTTTCCCAGGGCGTCACGGTACTTCTGCCGGCAATTATGCGAGAGGTGCGCGTTGTCGGATCTGCGGGCGCTGATATAATAGAAGTGTGGGCGCCAGATCTTTTGCAGGAAGTGGTGCTCCCTCTCCGAACTCAGTGCGTTCCGGATGAATCGATTATGAGCCTGGGCGGGTTCGGTACACGAAATGATCTTGCGCGCTATCTGAAAAAGCCTTCCTCCCGATTATAAGTATTTTCTCGTAATAAAGTTGACTTCACCATTTTCTTATATTAATTTCTTTTTGGGTAGTTTTGCGCATCATTCATAACACTCTTTTCATGCAGGGAGGATTCGTATGAAGATTGCCATGCGCATTTTCGGGCTGGTGTGCGCGGTTGTCCTATTGGGCGGCTGCGGCAGCGACCATTCGATCACTGCTCTGGAAGCCCGGCTTAAGGTATTGGAAGCCAAAGGATTGCCCGATAGTATTTTATCGAGCGCCCGGTTCGATCTGGATAAGGTAAAAACCGGTAAAAAGCTGGGGTTGGTGAGCGAGGTCGATGCCAGTCTCGATTCGTTAAAAGTGCATGTCAAAGCTGCGGAAAAATGGAGCGACGGGGTCATGCATGCAAATATGGCCCGGGCTGATTCTCTCTCCAAATTGCTTGCGACAGAGAAGGCCGGTCTTACCGGCTTCCAGCTCAAGGAAGCGGACAGCCTCTTTTCTCCCATCGATTCAAATTTCAAGAAAGGTTGGTACCTTCAGGCGCGGGGTGCTGCCGACCACCTCGATTCTATGATGCCATCCTTGCTGAGGGATGAAGAAAACGCGAAACAGGTAAGCGGGAAAATTATCGGCACGTGGACCATGTTGAAACACCATCGGGAAGATGGTGCGAATGCGGTGGAAAAAACAAAGGTCTCCTTTTTAAAAGACGGTACCTTTGCCATGGATGAAGAAATGAAAGGCCAGACCAGTCCCCAGCTTAAAGAGGACTGGCAGTTTCTTACGCAGGGGAACTACGGTCTTAAAGGAGACACTATCCTTCTTATGACAAAGACCGAAAAATGCCCGCGACAGATTTACTGGAATCTGGATGATAACAACAAGTGGGTGAAGACTGATAAGAAACCTTACGACACGGTGATCACGGACGGCAGTAAGGACCGGTCAATAGCGTTCAGCTATCTTAAGGAGAATTACAAAAAATAGAGAGAGTTGTACGAAACTGCATCATTATGCAGCGTGTTAAGGGTTCAATAATCACTTTCGATTTTAGTCCATATTATAAAAAAGGGCACCCTCTGGGATGCCCTTTTTTATTACTCGCGAACTGCTGCGGGGCTTCAAACCGCCGCATCGTGCTTACTCGACCATAATTCTACCGGAATTCATGTAATGCCCGGCTATGACCCGCACCTCGTAGGTTCCGGGAGCGACCGCGCTGCCGTTGTCGTTTTTCCCGTCCCATGAAACTGAGGTCCGGCCTTCCTGCGCCTGCGCGAACATCTTCCTGACGCTCCGGCCGCTGAGATCGAACATCCGGATCTCCATGGCGCCCGTTGTTGACTGGGGCAATTCGAACCGGGCCATGGCCGCGCCGCCGGCAACACGGACCTCAAGCGTATGCGGCTGCCCCCCTGATGCCGCTCCGGGAAGTACGCCGGCGCCTTTGAAAACACTGGCGGGAGTGATGGCGACCCAATCGAGATCCGCATCGTTGCTCTCGTAACCGTAAAGGGTCATGAAATGAGAGACTTGACCTCCAGTAACCGTATACACGCCAGCCGTATCCGTAACCGTTATATCCATGTTATTCGCCCAGCCCAACTGCTTATACGCGATAAGATACTTGATTTGTAAGCAGGTCAGTAAATCGACGGCGCCGGCAAAGGTGCCCATGACGATTCGGGACAACGTGCCTGTCGGTGCGTCGTCCGGATTGTTGTTATTATCTGCCCAGAGCGAATCGACGATGCAAAGTTGCTGCCTCACCGGCGTGCCGCCGATGATCGCATCGCTCATGCCATATAATATGGCAACGTCGCCAGTACTATAGCCGTTAAGGCCGTGATGAGGAGTAAAGGTCCCGAAATGGTTCTTGTGGGCAAGCGTGCATCCTCCCGTATTTCCATCTCCCGTAAGCGTATGGCCCTTGTTCACCGAGATATTGACAAGAATATCGGTAGTCCCGTTTGCGAGGGTCGTGGGGCAAGGCTGAGTGCCCAGATTGGGAACCGTCACGTTGGTCGTTGGGAGGTCTGCGGATAAATTGCAGGGAAACACCGTGTAACCGTTGTAGGTGCCACCCTTCGTATTGAAATAGTTTGAGTAGCCGGATGAGCTAACTTTTTGACAGGCGCCGTCGTAAATGGTAATGTTTCCGGGCGTAACGCCAAGATTTTTGAGGACGTTACAGATTTTCAGGATGACCGGCACGCGCGGCTCATCCATGGTATTGCAGGTATTGACCTTGATAGCTACTATAACATCAGCCCAGGTTTTGGAAGCGGGTTTTTGAAATATCGTACTCCAGGCTTCCGTCGCCGTCGTTTGCTGCGCCAGCCACATCGCCATATTGTCCATGTTCGTATCGATGGCTGTCTGACTGCAGGCATTGACAAAGTTGTCACAGCTCCAAGTGTTAAGTGTTGGATTCGTGATCATGTTAGGATCATACATGCACACAACCCGCAGGTTGTCGATATCCGGATTGATCGCCATGCCGGTTGTCCATGCTCCGGTGGTGGCGGCCCGCGCCTTCGCCGGTTTGAGAAGCGACAACCCGGCCGTGAGACCTGCCGTTCCAACGGCGGTTTTTTTGATAAAATCACGCCGATTTAAACCCGAATGTTTTCCCATACCCTCCCTCCTTTGGTTAAGTCAGGTAACCAAAATCCCCATTATAATTGAAAATAACAGTTGGTTTCGACAAACTTTTCCAGGAGCAGATTTCATATATGAAGAAATTAGATCACTTCCCTTACTGAACGCCAAATTTTACGTTCTCGAATAGCCTAAGAAATTGCACCCTACCGGCAGTAGGCCTCTTCGGGACCATGAAAAAACGCGGCAGGCGCTGTCGTCAAAGATGCACAATAAAAAAGAGGACTGCCACGCCAGAAGCCCCCTTTTTTTATTACTCGCGACTCGTTCGACTGAAATCGCCGCGTTGTGCTTACTCGACCATAATTCTACCGGAATTCATGTAATGCCCGGCTATGACCCGCACCTCGTACATTCCGGGAGCGACCACACTGCCATGGTCATTTTTTCCGTCCCATGAAACCGACATCCGGCCTTCCTGCAGCTCTACGAACATCTTCTTGACGCTTCTGCCGCTGATATCAAACATCCGGATCTCCATGGCGCCAGCCGTTGACGGGGGCAATTCAAACCGGGCTACGGACGCGCCGCCGGCAAGACGAACCTCAAGCATATGCAACTGCCCGCCCGATGCCGCTTCGGGAAGTACGCCGCTGGTAGTAGGGGTGATGGCGACCCAATTTGCGGCGGTAAAATCGGCGGTCGTGTAACCGTAAAGGGTCAGGAAACGAGCGACTTGACCTGTTAGATCAAGGTTTGCATCCGGTCCCCCGCACCCGGGATCGGTACTATTTTTGAGATACACGCACGTCGCGTAGTCGACTGCGCCGGCAAAGGTGCCCATGACGATCCGGGCTGGCACGAGACTCGGCGCATCGTTCGGATTACCGTTATTATCCGCCCAGAGCGAATCGACGATGCAGAGCTGCTGTCTCACCGGCGTACCGCCGACGATCGCATTGCTCATGCTGTAATATACAGAGGTGTCGCCATTAGAAGGGCTCGTAACATCCGCAGGGGTAATAACAGTTACGCCCGCTTTGTAGGAACCGTTGTTGTGGTTGATAGGAAAAGTTCCGAAATGGTTTTTGTGACAAAGGGTGCATCCCCCGGTATTCCCTTGCCCCGTCTCATTTTTGTACGGACTATTATGGCCCTTGTTCACCGCGATATTGACAATAATATCGATAGTCCCGTTGGCAAAGTCCGCGGGACAATTATACGTACCCGACAAGTTGGGAACCGCCACGGCGGTTGTTCCACCAAGGTCGCCGGAGCCGGAGGATACCACACCGGGATATAAGGTATAACCGTTGTAGGTACCCGTACCCGAGGCACTGAAATATTTTGAAAAGCCATCGTTCAAGGTTTGGCAGGTGCCAAGAGCGCCATCGTAAATGATGATGTTCGCGCCCGGCACGCCCAGAGTATTGAGGACGGTACAGATTTTCCCGACGACGGGCGGACGCGGCTGGGACTGTCCATTGCAGGTATTGACCTTGATGGCTACCTTAACCTGGGCCCACGTTTTGCCCGCAGGCAATTGAAATATCGTACTCCAGGCTTCCGTCGCCGTCGTTTTCTGCGCCAATGACATCGCCATCTGATCCATGTCCGTATCGATGGTTGTCTTGCTGACGGCGTTGACAAAGTCATCAACGGACCACGAGTTCAATCCCGCGTTAATAATCATTTTTGGATCATACATACAGACGACCCGGAGATTGCTGATGTTCGGATTGATATCCATGGTGCCGGTTGCAGGCCATCCGCCGGTTGCAGCTTGCGCTTTATCCGGTTTGAGAAGCGACAACCCGGCCGTGAGGCCGGCCGTTCCAACGGCAGTCTTTTTAAGAAAATCACGCCGATTTAAACCCCCTTGCTTTCCCATACAAACTCTCCTTCTGTTAAGCTATGTAACCCAATCCCCATCCATATATCGAATATAGTAGCCACTTTCGATAACTTCCCCAAACACAGATGCCACATAGTTTAAAAATTTAAATGACTCCCCATTACTGAGGGGTATTGTATATGTTCTCAAATAGACCGAGAAATTGAGATGCCGTTTGAAACGCCAAGGTCTGATTTTGAAAACCGTTCGTTTCCATCCAGAACATGTATTTACCGAGATGCGCGTAAACATTGCCGGAAAGAGCGTACGTACCAAAGGCGACGTTTTTCGAAAAACCGGGTATGGAGTCGATAGGGGTAGTAGACGTTAGCCATTCACTATAAACGGTAGCGGCCTGGGCGGAGTCATTGAACTGTACGACATAGTCAATCACTTGCTCTGAATTAGGTCCTCCCATGTCCTGTACAAGCGTTTCGATAGAGCCGCCATTTATATAAATTTCGGCGCCACCGTCTAAAAGGCCTTCCAGCCCCTGGTTATTGTAAATGTAGAAGCTGTCCGAGGGGTTCATGTTCTCGGACCACCCGGAGATTGAAGTGTTGAATAATTTAAAATTTTGCAAAGTGACACCACCAGGGGCTTGGGTAGCCTTCAGATTGCACGAACATAAACAGATCCCACCCACTGCGACGAAACCAATCAAACGATACAGATTCATGACTTCTCCTTATGTTATGTCGTGATGTTGAAAAACGATTGCAAAAACAGTGCGGCGATAGTGTCTCGCCGGGATGCATCTCATGACTATTCCTAATATAATCCTTGTGGTGTACTATTACGTAAAAAAGTTGAACTATAAACAGGGTTTACACCCTTTCCCGGACGGCAGAAGAAATAATCAAAAAATCAGCGCGGCGACAATATCTCCGCTGTATTTCTGAAATGCTCCTCCGCCAAAGGAAAACGAATTGGTAGCGGTCAGCGAGATATTCGGCAAAATGACCGCTTTAAGATACAGTTCGTAAGAAATTGCCGGCCCCTGCTCCCAGGCGTTGTCGTTTTTTACCGCGTAAAAAGTCACGGTCTGGTCAACCAGAAGGCTCCTGAAACAGAGCGTCTTC
>JBEKOX010000035.1:0-32464 GCA_049521335.1 Chitinispirillaceae bacterium | reverse complement strand
CGCAGGTCGGGGACACATACGTTTTACCGTCCACCCATGCGACCGCTCCCCAGCTGTGATGGTTGGTGGAATGCACGTCCCGCAGCGTCGTGGCGACTATTTTGACATTGGGATATTTATTTACGATGCTGTCGATCATGGCAGAAAATACGGATGGGTCCAGCTTCGACTTTTTATCGACCTCGGGGCTTGGTGTGGATAGTCCCTTTTGCAAGCCCCCCTCAGTACCCATGCCTACCAGAACGTCCGCGTACTTAGCGATCCCGGCGATGACTGAAAGTGCGCGTTTGTGACCACCCCAGATATTCCAGAGCTTTTCGCGATAGTTCAGGTCGAAGGAAACGAATGCTCCCGCTTCCTTTGCCGCTTTCATGCCTTCGATAATCAGTTGACCCGTAGTTTCCGACAGTGCGGCGAAAATACCTCCGCTGTG
Organism: Chitinispirillaceae bacterium; assembly: GCA_049521335.1. Lineage (GTDB taxonomy): Bacteria > Fibrobacterota > Chitinivibrionia > Chitinivibrionales > Chitinispirillaceae > BOG-1184. The sequence goes on along the minus strand of JBEKOX010000035.1, from coordinate 32,031 downwards.
AAACCATCGCACGCCCCCAGAAAATATGGTTTTCCAGTCAAAATCACCTGGTTTGAGTTGCGCCGCCGCTTCGTTGGAGCGGTTATAAAAAACGACCGGCGCGCGGACACCCTGACCGCAGTCACTATAAACAGTCGCCATATTGGGCCCATTTACGCCGTTATGCTTGAACATCTTATAAAACGGCCGTACTCCCATTGCCCTTACCCGCTCGGCGATAAGGTCACCGATGGGATAATCGACCATTGCGCTGACGACACCGGTCTGCATTCGAAAACAGTCTGCCAAGTTCGCCGCGCAGTTGAATTCTCCTCCGCTGACATGTATAGCGCACTCCGTTGCCTTACGAAATGGGATAACCCCCGGATCGAGACGATGAACTAATGCGCCCAGTGATACAAAATCGAGAGCGCCTTTTTTAGGAATACTCAGACCATACTTCATAATCTCGATAAACCTCCTCATATTGTTAAGAGCCGACATCGCCCTCTTCAAGCAGAACGGGACATGCATTGTCCCGGATTACATTCGCGGAATTTCCATTATACACCGGAATAGGCGCTGAACCCGCCGTCTACCGGCAGCACGATGCCGGTCACAAACTTTGACATGTCCGAAATAAGGTAGAGTAACGCACCCTGTAGTTCGTCTGGCATGCCGAATCGTTTCATGGGCGTGCCGGTAAGGATTTTATTGCCTCGTGCGCTTAAACCGCCGGTCGCCTGATCGTACATGAGAAAGCGGTTCTGGTCGGTCAGGAAAAAACCCGGCGCTATGGCGTTGACCCGAATATTTTGCCGCGCAAGATGCACCGCAAGCCAGGCAGTGAAGTTATTGATCGATGCTTTGGCAGCAGAATAAGCCGGGATCCGTGTAAGCGGGCGATACGAGTTCATCGAGGAGATATTGAGAATGACACCTTGTTTGCCTTCGATCATATCGCGGGCAAAAACCATGGAGGGCAGAAGCGTCCCGATGAAATTGAGGTCGAACACCTTACGGAATGCCTCCATTTCGAGCCCGAAAAAAGTTCCTTCGAGATGGTCGAGGTCTTTGTCTTCGACCGTTTCCACGGCAGTGGTCGCCTTGGGACTGTTCCCCCCAGCGGCGTTGATAAGAATGTCAATGGTCCCCAGCTGTGCATTGACCTCTCTTTTTGCATCAATCAATGATTGTTTTTCAAGAACATTGGCACCAAGTCCGACGACCGTAGCGCCCTTCGACAAGGAAATCTCATTCGCTTTTTTGACCGCACGTTCGGCGTTGAGATCGAGAATGGCAACTTTTACCTCGGCTTGCGCAAGACAATCAACAAGGGAACAGCCGATTACCCCCGCTCCGCCGGTAATGACGCAGCATTTCCCTTTCAGGTCGTCAAATAAAGGCACGCCCATGTCAATGCTCCTTCCATTATTTATAGTTTTCGGTTTAGCAATGGAAGCATTTAAATAGGAATCAAGCTGAGAACCGCCTCTTTCCGATAATTCAGTTAGGCCGTATAGGTACTCGATGCAACATTGCCCCCGCGACCTGTCCAATTAGTATGGAAAAACCTACCACGCGGCTGATCAAGACGCTCATACGTATGTGCGCCAAAATAATCCCGCTGCGCTTGCAAAAGGTTTGCCGGAAGCCGTTCGCTTCGATACCCGTCATAAAATGTCAGCGCCGTTGAAAAAGCGGGCACCGGGATCCCGAGCATTACCGCTTGAGCCACTACACGGCGCCATGCATTCTGGCAACTGCCGAGTAGATTGGCAAAGTAATTATCAAGAAACAGATTGCTCAGGTTCGGGTTCATTTCGTACGCTGCCTTGATTTTTTCGAGGAATACACTGCGGATAATACAGCCGCTACGCCAAAGCAGGGCGATATTACCGTAGTTAAGCGTCCAGCCATACTCTTTTGCCGCTGCACGCATAAGCATGTAACTCTGTGCATATGAAACGATTTTTGAGGCGAGCAAGGCCTTCCGGATGTCTTCGACAAACGCGGCGACATCGCCGGAAAATTTCAACGTCGGGCCCGACAGTTTTTTCGCGGCAATCACTCGCTCGTCCTTTATGGCAGATAAACAACGTGCATACACCGCCTCTGCAATAAGGGTTACCGGAATGCCGAGATCGAATGAGCTGATGCTCATCCATTTGCCGGTACCCTTCTGTCCGGCCGTATCCAGAATCTTATCGACAAGCGGCAGGCCGTCGGTGTCTTTGTAGGCCAAGATGTTTCTCGTGATTTCGATAAGATAGCTGTCCAGTTCAGTTTGATTCCAGTGCGCGAAAATCCGGTGCAGTTCGTCCGCGCCAAGACCGAGACCGTATTTCATGAGCTGGTAAGCCTCGCAAATGAGCTGCATATCCCCGTATTCAACGCCGTTGTGCGCCATCTTGACGTAATGCCCAGCGCCATTGTCGCCGACCCATTCGCAGCAGGCCGTACCATCGGGCGTTTTGGCTGAGATCGCCTTGAATATATCTTTGACAAGAGACCATGCCTCGTAGCTGCCACCCGGCATTATCGAAGGCCCGTGCCGCGCACCTTCTTCACCGCCAGAAACTCCGGTACCGATGTAGAGCAAGCCCTGCCCCTCGACGTACTTCGTACGCCGAATGGTATCGGAAAAATGGGAATTGCCGCCGTCGATAATGCAGTCACCCGGCAACAGGTGCGGCAACAGCATTTCTATCATATCGTCAACGGCTCTGCCCGCCTTGACCATGAGCATTATTTTCCGCGGCTTCTTTAAAAAAGCCACCATTTCTTCCACCGAATGGGCCCCGATGACTTTGGTGCCTTTTGCCGCTTGTTTTAAAAAATCATCGACTTTGGACACCGTGCGGTTGTAGGCGACCACCGTATATCCATTGTCATTCATATTCAGAATGATATTCTGTCCCATGACTGCCAGACCGATAAGAGCGATATCTCCGTTTGGTTCCATAGAAATAAGAAAATCTCCTCTTATTTGATAAATATGGATAAAAAATCCGAATAGTTTGGGGTATCTTCAGCAATATCTTGTGCTTGGCCTTTTGGAGGATAAAGATTTAAAATATATTTCGATACCCACAAAAACAAAGCCAAACAGCGAAATTATGATGAGCTCCAACTAATTAAGCGGGATTTTCCCGATGTTTGCATAGTAACCAAGAGAATTTATCCGGAGGCCGCCTCTGCAATGTCCAACCCAATAATAGTGATTTGCATATTTTTATAGCAATTTTGTTCACGAGTATATATTTTCATATTGTTTTTCCTGTTTTCTAAACAAAACACCCATCGAAAATGTCCACCATTAACAAAAGGAGATTTCCGTGAAAAAAACAGCAGCCATCATTGCCCTGGCGGTCTGTTGCGCCGCACAGTTTGCATGTGGAACAAAGGATGGGGTGCAAGGCAAAACCTCACTAAAAACGTTTGCCGAACAAAAGAGTTATATGATTGGGGTCGATATCGCCCATAACCTCAAAAGCCTGAATACCGAAATCGATTTTGAAGCCCTTGTTCAGGGTCTCGGCGATGTCATGAAGGAACGCCCGATACTTCTCCCGAAGTCCTCCATGGACTCCATCCGCCAGGTTTTCACGATGCAATTGCGCGAGCACCAAATGGCCGGCATGAAGGCGTCCTCAGAAAAGAACACACAGGAAGGCGAAACGTTCCTTGCAGCGAACAAGACGAAGCCTGGCGTCATTACCACGGCGAGCGGCCTTCAGTATATAATTGAGAAGCTGGGTACGGGACCAAAACCTAAGGCTACCGACAAAGTTAAGGTAAATTATGAAGGAACGCTGATCGATGGGAAGATTTTCGATAGTTCGATCAAGCGCGGCCAGCCCGTTGAGTTTCCGGTCAATGGCGTTATTCCGGGTTGGACCGAGGCGTTGCAGCTCATGCCGGTTGGATCAAAGTTTAAACTCTTCGTTCCGGCAAATCTCGGCTATGGAGATCGCGGAGCAGGGCCTGATATCGGTCCAGGTGCGGTGCTCATTTTCGAAGTAGAGCTGCTGGGCATCGTAAAATAATTTTGCAGCATCGGTAGTTTCAATGGAATGGGTGCATCTACATCATGAGGTGGAATGCGAAATCTTTTATTAAAACGATAGCCGCTTCCTCCTCCCGTTGAAAGTACCGATGCCCATGCATACGATAGCGTATTCTCTATAGGCTTGTCGCGACTATGATTTCTTCAATTACATAGGACTTCTCATCAAACGTCGCGGTATCTCCCTTTTTCTTCCCGAGAAGTCCCGCCACAGCCGGCGCTAAATACGAAAGTATATGCTTTACCGGATCGGAATCCCAAGGCCCGAGGATCGTGACCGTTACTTCTTCCCCGCCCCCCTTCGGTATGAGCCGTACGGCAGTTCCGATGCAAATCACGGTGGGGTCGATACGTTCGAATTCAATAGGCCGCGCGAACTGCAGTTCCTCATGGAGCATCTTGGCGCGTGAGGAAAGTAGTTCTTGCCGCGCGCGCGCGGCATGGTATTCGAAATTTTCCCGAAGGTCACCGTGCGCCCGTGCCTTCATGATTTCTTCCGTATTGTGTGGTATGTCAATTGTTGTTATTCGAGTGAACTCCGCCTGCCGGACGGCGAGCGCGGAGGCGGAAGCAAAGAAAGTCTTGTCTTTGATCTCATGCGTCTGCGGATACCATGCGCGGATGTCATTGAGCATCTTTTCCCGACGATAATCTTCGAGGCTTGAATCACGGTCGAGGAGACCGATAAGATGTTTTGCCTGATCGGCATTGAGCTGGCGCGCGAGGTGATGAAACGTACCGTTTTCGTCGAACAGTTTGCGTAAGCTTGCATTCTGTTCCTTGATCGTGTTGTTCTGCAAAAGTCGCAGGACGAGCACCAAAAAATTCATGTTTGCAAAACCGCTGAGCTCGGATCGCGAGACGAGCTCGCGGCAGAGCCAGATGAAGAAATCCGGCGCGTTCGCCGGTGAAGACATCGTGTCACCGACAAGATCATCGGTAAAGACAGGGTCATACTCGCGTAGCGACTCATAGAGGAGGGTGATCGACTGTGCGTCGGATTCGCTGCGGATAAACTCGGAAAACAGGGTCTGCCAGTCTTCGCGATGTTCCCGGATGAGCGATAGCGCGCGTTTGCGCATGATGCGATCGGAGAGGCGGCGTACGAAATCCAGTACATCCGGTTGTTTTATAAGCATAGAAATGGCAACCGCCCGCCCAACACCAGTTCCGGAATCAGGAAGCTTTTCAAGAGCAAGGAAAAGTTCGAGCGCGAGTGCCCCGTTGCGGGTCAACTCCCTCTGTGCATCTTTCCAGAGTTCTTCGGCCATGGCCGATGCGAGCTTAGCCGAACGTTTGGCGAACTTGTATGTCAGGTTAAGCCGCTCGCGGGTGGTTGCAGCCATAAACTGACCGAGAAGCGTCATATCGGCAACGTCGGCCGAGTCGCTCCAGGTACAAAGGTTACTTTTAGTGACGGTCAGCCGCTGATCTTTGCGGACAGCGGTCCACCACGCACTCCACTGGGAAGGTTCAACGACGGCAGCCAGCATTTCGCGCAGCTCGGAGAGAGGCAGCGGACGCTCCACTGCAGCGAACAGTCGTCGAAGCAGCTCGGGGCCATCCGATTTGGCAAGTGCCTGTAATTCCGCTTGTGCATCGAGCGTTGCAATCAGGAAATGGCCGGGTGGCAGCGGTTCAAGCATTCGCGCCGCTTCATCGGGTTTGAAGGAGAGTAGTCCTCCGGTCAATGGGAAGAATACTCTGATAGTATCAAGCGCGAGATTGATTTCGCGTACTCTCCCGACTCCTCTGGTTGCAAGATAAACGCCACGTCCCTCATCATACCGGAGCAAGTTTTCAAACCGCCTGAACGCGGCTTGTGGTTCACTCGATTCGAAAATGCGGCAGTGTGCGGCAAGGCGGTTGAAATTCGGCGTGTCGCCATAGAGGCGGCGTACATGCTCTAAAAGAGTCTTGCGAGGATCAATGGCATCGGGCCAGATCGTGAGAAGGGCACGGAGCAATGCAATCTCTTCCGTTTCCATGTTCCTCGTACGATAGGCTTCAACCAGAAGTTCATAGTAAGTCTGGACAGTGTCTTTTTTATCGTTCTTGATGAAATGGCGGAAAATGGGAATAAATAACCGCAGATCGCCGGGTGTCGTATCGATTCGAGAAAGCAAGAGCTCTTCAACGGCTTCTTCCGCGCTTTCTTCGAATAGTAATTTCACCTGCGGATCGAGCCGCGCTGCTATTGCTGCCTCGACACAGGGATCCGTAATGAAGGCGATTCCCGTTTTCCAACAATCCGTCATGCATTACCTCCGATAGTCCCCGCATGATTGCCGATTTACCGCAGCAGGCGAGATAAGAAATGTTTCAGAACGATGGTAAACGAAGCGTCGGTGCGTCGTGCAGCGCAACAATTATCTCCCGCAAAATTTCTTCCTGCCCCTTTTTGTCGCAGTCGATGACCAGTTCCCCATATTCTTCATAGAGCAGTGTTCTCTCAAAAAACAGCTCATCGAAACTCTGACTTGCGGCCTTGGCGAGGCCGCGGGTTTCGAAATTGTCGATTCTCCGCAACAGGGTTTCTTTTTCGACACGCAGAAAAATGATCCTGCTGTTTTTCCGTAAATGATGCATCGTTTTTTCGCTGTAGACGGCGCTGCCGCCAGTTGCGATGACCGTGTTTGAAACACACAGCGACAGAATCGTTTCCTCTTCAAACTCCCGCAACTTCAGATAGCCAAGCTTATCGACGATATCCTGCAATACCCTGCCATGTCGTTTTTGAATCAGCAGATCGGTATCGATGAAATCCAGGGACAGGCATTTGGCCAGAAGTACGCCGATGGTACTCTTACCCGACCCAGGCATCCCGATAAGAGTTATGTTGTTCGCACCTTTGTACATCATGTGACCGTTCTTGTCGTTACCGATATCTCATCCGCTTTGCCGTAAAATGGCAATAGCCTTTATGGATCATACGTTTAAAATATACTCACCGCATTTGTAATCTTGCCCTCCCCTTCTCTTCAATTATGTATTTTAATCCTTTGTTTTTCGTGAATTCTTCCCCCTTACTGAAAGAGGAACTACATGGACTTCATTAATGCCACGATTCTCGGCATCGTTGAAGGCATCACCGAATTTCTGCCCATTTCGAGCACCGGGCATTTGATTATCGTCAACCAATTTGTCAATTTCACCGATGCATCTTTTGCCAAAATGTTCGACATTGTCATTCAGCTCGGGGCTATTCTCGCCGTGGTCGTTTATTTCTGGAATCGATTGTGGCCGTTCGGCGAGGGGGAAACCAGCCAAGAGCGATCGACGACACTCTTAACCTGGAAAAAGGTTATCGTTGGATTCATTCCGGCGCTTATTATTGGCGCAAAGTTCGGTCATTTAATTGAAGAAAAACTTTTTAGCCCCAAAATAGTGGCAGGAGCGCTCATCGTCGGCGGAATTATCATCATTCTCGTGGAAAGCCTCAAGAGAACTGCCCGGTTCGCTGATATCAAGAGTCTCCCTTATGGCACTGCCCTGGCAATAGGTTTCTGCCAATGCCTTGCCATGGTCCCCGGTACCTCCCGCTCGGCCGCCACGATTATCGGCGCCATGCTCCTTGGCGCTTCACGAATTGCCGCAGCGGAATTCTCGTTCTTCCTCGCCATTCCCACAATGGCGGCAGCCACCGTCTATTCGCTCTGGTACCAATGGAAACACCACGCCTTTATAACGGTTCATCAGGTCGAGCTGACGGCGGTGGGCTTTATTATTTCCTTTTTCGTCGCCTGGGCCGTCATTGCCGGCTTTATGAACTATATACGAAAAAACGATTTCCGGCCATTCGGGTACTATCGCCTCGCACTCGGTGCGCTGGTGATCATACTTCTGGCAAAACATGTCATTACAGGTGTGGCGATGTAGGAAAATTTTCGGAGCAAAATTCGAAGCAACATTTGAATATTTCGGCGACACCCGATTTGGAGCAGGTGCTCCAGAAAACCGCATCAGACTAAAAAGGCATTACGGAGGTGTTCAATTTTTCCATTTACAATGGCAATTACATCAAATCGGCAGGAGCAGTCATGAATATGGTTTTGGGTCATGTAAAACTGTGCAACACGTGCCAGAGTCCGCTGTTTGCCGCGATCGACCCAGAAAAACGGATGGCCGAAAGAAGTGGAATAAGTTGATTTTACCTCAACGAATACGAGCGTATTATCTTTATCCCGGGCAATACAGTCGATTTCACCGATATGAACCTGAAAGTTCCGCGACAGAATCGCATACCCGTTTTTTTCAAGGTATTCGGCGGCATCATCCTCGGCGGAAGCACCCTTGGCCCGGGTACTGTGAGGGTCAACGCCGGTTCTACCCGCACCAGAAGAAGGATCAGGGGACCTCGCCGACGACTGATTTGAAGGGTGGCTGGAAAGAAGCATGGGAACTCTTTAACGCCAGTGATATATAAAAAGATGCACAAGAAACGCCGCACCAAGAATGCCGATAAGAATGAGTGACAGCCATTGACTTTTCAGTAGCTCCAGCCACCCTCGACCGGTGACAGGCAGGTACGTTGAACTTTGCCGGCGATCAACGATACGCCGTTCGGATGCCTCCTGTACTTCAGGATCGATTCCCGCCGATCCGATATGCGTTATGTTCGCGGCGCGCTCGTCAGGATCGACCGAGTCGAGGTGGCTCAGCATCTCCTCAATCGACTGGTAACGATCTTTGCGCTCCTTCTTCAGCGCTTTCAGCACAATCAGTTCGAGTCGCTTGGGCGTATCACGCCGTTTCTGCGAAGGAAGAACGGGGTGATCATGCACCTGTTTATAAACAACCGCCATGGCGTTGCTGCCGGTAAACGGATGTTGTTTGGTCAGCATTTCATACATGACGATGCCGAGAGAGTAAATATCGGTCTGATGATCGGTTTTCTTTCCAAGCGCCTGTTCGGGCGACATGTACTCAGGCGTCCCCAGCGTAAAACCCGCCATGGTGATATTCGCTCCGGAAAAAATCTTGGCTATCCCGAAATCGCTTAACTTTGCGACGTTATTTTGATCGATGAGGATGTTCTGCGGCTTTATATCCCGGTGAATGACATTATGACTATGTGCATATCGCAGCCCACGACAGATCTGCCGCGAAAAATCGATGACCGCGCTTATTGGCACTTCCCGATGATCATTGATGAATTGGGAAAGATCCACGCCGTCGACAAATTGCATGGCGAAGTACCGATAGCCATCCTCTTCCCCATATTCGTAGATGCTGACGATATTCTGGTGCTGTAGCAGAGAGACTGCCCTCGCCTCTATTTCGAACCTCTTAGCGAATTCCTCATCCCTCACAAAATTGGGAGGCAACACCTTTAACGCCACAATTCGGTTAAGAGGGTTTTGAATCGCTTTGTAAATATCTCCCATGCCGCCTCTGCCCAAGCGTCCAAGAATTTTATAATGACCGATGGTATCGGGAATTTTATCGGTATGTTTTTTATTAAGCATGGATAACCGCCACGTAGATGGAACGATCCAAAAGTGCGGTTGCAGTGTACCAGGATGGCTCCGACAGAATCTTGAAAATAATTAATAGGTTGATCAAAGTAATGATCGAACCAAGCAAACAGTCTCTTGTTCGGCCTGTTCCAAATCGTTATTTATGATAGTATACTCGTATTTTCCGCGCTTTTCAGCGAACTCTATTTCGGTCCTGGCATCCGCCAGGCGCAGCTGGATAGTCGCCTCATCATCGGTTTGTCGGGCCCGAAGCCGCCGTTCGAGTTCCTCAAAAGATGGCGGAAGGATTAGAATGCCAATCGCCTGGGGGTACATCATATCAAATTTTGTCTTACCGAAAACATCAATATCCATGATGATATGCATTCCACTGTTGATCGTTGTATTTATAAAACTTTTCGGCGTACCGTAGTAATGGCCGTGAACACAGGCCCATTCGGCAAATTCATCCTGTTCGAGCTTGCTGTGGAATTCCTCATCGGTAAGAAAGAAATAATGTCGGCCACTGATCTCGCCCTCTCGTGGAGGACGGGTAGTCGCACTGACCGAATAAATGATCTCCGGCACTGCCCGGCGAACGGAATTGATCAGTGTTGTTTTGCCCGCTCCAGATGGTGCCGAAAAAACAAATATCTTTCCTTTCGCAATTTTTATATTCAAGAGCAACCTCAACCCGTTCAAGCTCTTATCGAAACAATAGTGGTGTATTCGGATGAGGAATTCCCTGCCGAATTTATCGGAACTGAATGCCCTTTCCTTCAGGAACGCCTTCTCACGCTGTTTTTTTCAGCTCCTGCGCTTTTTCCATTAAATGCCCCCGGCTTAGTTAGCTGATTGATAATAATGGTATTCAGAATCTTGTCATGGGATAAAACTAAAAATGAATATATCGTCTGCAAGAACAAGGTGAATGATCATTGAACCGCCCCTCCGGAGACGCATAAACGCCCTCCTATTTTCACAAAGCACACAGTGAAATCAATTGTTTTAAAATAAATGGTGCCCGTGCCCGGGAGTACGAAGCGACCGTGATAGTCGTCTTGACCATGTATTCGGCAATAAGTTATTTTATTACAGCGGACAATTACATCACTGGTTTATTCAGAGAGGCTATTTTTTATGAAAGAAAAAATCCATCCCAAATATGCACGAGCAACCTTTACCTGCTCATGCGGCAATATTATCGAAACGCGTGCGACCATCAGCAGCCAGCACATCGATATCTGCAATGAGTGCCATCCTTTTTACACTGGAAAACAGAAACTGATCGATACCGCAGGAAGAGTGGAACGCTTCAAGAAGCGTTACGCACACGTCACAAAAGAGTCATAGGGATTATGTCACTCTAAAGACAGGGGGCCGTTAGGTTCTCTGTCTTTTTTTTATCTTAGCGAGAACTCTATGAAAAAATGTATCGCAATCGTACTGCTGCCTTTCGTTACCTTATGCCTTTTTGTGAAATCAAAAAGAGTCGGAGGCCAGGCTGTCATCGAAGGGGTCATGATGCGACATCGGCAGAATGTATCCTGGGCGGTCCGGAAACGGAGTGGTGATGTCGTGGTAGAGCAATTTCCCTTTCAATCCGTTGCGGCAAAAAACCATTTCTGGCGCGCGCCCTTCGCTCGCGGTGCGGTGAACCTGTATGAATCCATGGTGCTTGGCTATAAGGCACTTTCACGCTCCGCAGAAATCGCTATTGAGGAAGAACGTTTCGATCGCGGTAAATCCATCGATTCGGCAAAACGAAAGCTTGGCGATTCAATCATGTCTGGAATCAGTCTGATCGGCTCACTCCTCGTCGGGATCGGTCTTTTCATGTATCTCCCCATGTGGATTCTTTCCCAGTTTGTTCCCCGCGATTCAGCGCTGACATTCAATTTTTTTGCGGGCTCCATTAGAATCGCACTCTTTATAGCCTATCTTCTGATTATCAGCAGGTGGAAGGATATGCGCAGGGTATTCGAATATCACGGCGCTGAACATAAGGCAATTTTCACCTATGAAGATGGAAAAGTGCTGACGCTGGAAAATATGCGGCATTATACCACTCTGCACCCTCGATGCGGAACGAGTTTTCTCCTTCTTGTAGCGCTCATTTGCATCTTGCTTTTTGCATTTGTCGATGCCGTTGTTATCAAGTTCATAGGACCATATCCCAATGTCGTCATGCGACTTTTCGTTCATCTCCTCCTTGTTCCAGCGGTTGCTGGAACTTCCTACGAAGTGCTCAAGCTTTCCGACAGCTACCAACGACTGCCGATTGTCCGCGTCCTTATTCTCCCCGGCCTCTTGCTGCAGAAAATCACCACCCGACCACCCGACGATGAGCAACTTGAAATTGCCGCGAGAGCGCTCAAGGCCGTCGTATGATCGTCGGGAAGGTTCAGGACGTCCTCAAGCGACGCGACGAACTGGAAATTTCTCTTGCGAAACCAGAAATTGCCCGCGACCCGATCCAGATGGAAAAACTCGGTCGTGAGTACAATGCCATCAGCAAGAACCTGCCCATTTTCCTCAAATACCTCAGCATTGTCCAATCGATCCAAGATGCGGAGACGATAATCCAATCGGAATCCGACCCCGAGCTGGTTGAACTTGCGCGCGAAGAGCGCACCCAACTTCAGAAACAGGTTCCTGAATTCGAGCAAAAGATAAAATTCCTCCTCGTTCCGAGAGATCCGAAGGACGACAAAAATGCCATCGTTGAAATCCGCGCCGGCACCGGCGGAACCGAAGCTGGCATTTTTGCCGCTGATCTCTACCGTATGTATACACGGTTCGCCGAGCGCAAAAACATGCATATCGAGGTGCTGAGCTCCAGCTACGGCGACATCGGAGCTATTAAGGAAATCATATTCATGGTCAGTGGCGAGAAAGCCTATGGCACGCTCAAGTATGAATCGGGCGTCCATCGCGTGCAGCGGGTTCCAGAAACCGAGGCCCAAGGTCGTATCCACACATCTGCCGCCTCGGTGGCGGTTTTTCCCGAGGCAGATGAGGTTGAGGTAACCATCGATTCAAACGACTTGCGGATTGACCTTTTCTGTTCAAGCGGTCCAGGCGGCCAATCGGTCAATACCACCTATTCCGCTGTGCGCATCGTTCATCTTCCAACCGGCCTCGTGGTACAGTGCCAGGATGAAAAATCGCAGCAAAAAAACAAAGCAAAGGCTCTCAAAGTGCTCCAAACACGGCTTTATGAAAAAAAACTTGCCGAGATCGAAGCACAAGAGTCGGCGGCACGCAAAAGCATGGTTAGTACCGGCGATCGGAGCGCAAAGATCCGCACGTATAACTTTCCCCAGAATCGCGTCACCGACCACCGAATCAACCTGACCCTCTACCGTCTCGACGCCATCATTGACGGAGATATTCTTGAACTGATCGATGCGCTCGCCATCGCCGACCTAAACGAACGAATCGAAAAATCGCCATGAATCCTATCAAGTTCTTCATGGGTTTGAAGTGTCATCGGCATATATTTACAGATAATATATATGGCGATGGTCGCCGCAAAGCCATTTAATTTCTGGCTCCAAAGAGGGCACGGATGCCCTTCACAAATGAGTCATGAACCTACCACAGACACTCAAACACATTCAGAATTCCTTATTGCCCATTGCGGGCGAATTCGCTCTCCCGGAATCCGAGAGAATTTTAGAATTTCTTCTAGGCGCATCACGCACTAATCTCTATCTTGAAAGACACGAGGAGCTTTCACCGGAGATCCTTAAAAAAATCGGCAGTATCATCTCACGACGATTGTTGACGGACGAACCGCTCGCCTATATCCTTGGGTGTACTTATTTCTTCGATCGAGAAATTGCGGTGACTCCGGAGGTACTTATCCCTCGCCTTGATACCGAAACGCTTATCGAAACAGTACTTCTGAATGAGCCTTTACATCATCTTCGTTTCCTCGATTTCGGGACAGGTTCAGGCTGTATCAGCGCCGTTCTTGCCGGAAGCCATCGCCACTGGAAAGGAATTGCGGTTGATGCATCCATGCCAGCTCTCAGAATCGCCCGAAAAAACTGCGGCAGTGAAGTCGATCTCATCTGCTGCAGCTTTTTCTCCGCGATAAAAGCCCATTTATTCGATTTCATCGTCAGTAATCCGCCGTATATACCCTCGGAAACAGTGCCAACGCTTGACCGCTCGGTCCGCGATTTTGAGCCTAATGCCGCGCTTGATGGCGGTGCTGACGGTCTCGATTTTTACCGGTTTCTGGCCAATTCCGGGAAAGCGCTGCTCAGCGCGGGCGGGAGAATCTATTGCGAGATCGGTTGCGATCAGGGTGAAGCGGTCAAAAAAATCATGGTTGCCAATGGATGGAATAATATTATTGTTATAAATGACTTAGGAGGAAGACCTCGTGTAATACATGGAAGATTTAAACCATGATTGGGCTCTACGAGGAATGGGTAGCACCTGATCTCAAAAACCAATCCCATTTGCCTAACTTTGAGGGGCGTCGTTTTCAATACTTTGGCAACACGCCTCCACAACCCTCGCAATCGCACCGTACTCCGGTAACATCCTCATGACCCGCTGCAATCGCGTTATGGCGACCGGGACGAATTGTCGGTACCGTGTTTTTCCCTTATTGATTGATAGGTTGCCGTACGCGCCGAGCGCCTGCATAAGTCGCTGCGCTGCGCAAAGGTAAAAATCGTGCTGATCGCAGAACGGATGAAGCGGAAGCGATGCATAATATCCGAAAAGATCCCGAACAGTTTCTTCATCGAGCGCCCCTATATACGGATCAAGGAGCAGCGACGCGACGTCATAGCCCGGCGGACCGAGGCGTGCGCCCTGAAAATCGACGAAGCGGATCTCTTTGCCGTGTAACAAGATGTTCTCTGACTGGAAATCTCGATGCAGTAAGGTGCGTGGCAATCGCGCCGCGGCTTCCGCACATGCCCGCCGGCCAGTTTCCCATGATATGCCAAGCATGGAACCGCAGCCGCACAGCCCCACGACGTAGTGAATCGCGAAATAGCCGGATTCCCACATAAAGGCATTATAATCCATGGCCTTCGAGGCGATTGTAGGGCTTGCCGCTCTTTCAACTGACTGCCACTCGGTAAGGGTATCGAGCACCCGCCTATAGATTTTTTTCAGTGCGGCGCGGTCACCAGTCACACTTTCAATGTACTTTTTGAGCGTTTGTTCGCCGAAATCCTCCTCCAGAATGAGACCCAGTGAAGAGTCTAAAGCAAAAATCTGCGGCAGGAACGGAATCCGTTTCGAGAGTTCCTCTTGTATTGACAGAAATCGAGCCCAATCCTCGTCTTTTGAATCCCATAAAACAAGGATAAACGATTGTCCTTTCCCGCTTTTCTCCGTTAAACGCAGGAATGTGCGCTGCGATGCGGCGCTGTCAACAGGCATAACCTCCCACCGCGCCGCCGAGAAACCTGGAAGGTTTTTCTCAATAAAAACAAGCTGTCCGGGTTTGAGTATGTCAGTAATTTCCAAAAGCCACCTCGCAATCCGGCGCAACGATCATGTTCTCAATGATCCTCCCCTCTCCGATGGTCGAGCCGGCGAATACGACGCTGCTGGAGATACGCGCATTTTCGCCTAGCCCCGTGGTTTCAACCCAGGCATAGGAGCCAATACTGCACAGCAAATGGCCCGGCAATGTGCGGGGAAAGCAACGACGCGCTTTCCGGTTGATGTACAGTCGGTGGTCGACGTCGAGAGGAATCGTTCCATCGATGCATTCGAAGTGTATGGAGGCAAGGGCCGCAGGGGTCCCGATGTCGCGCCAGAAGCAGTCCACTTCAAGAACTCCGATGCGTTGTCCCCTCTCGATGCCACGTTTCCAGACCGGAACCACAGAAAAATCATCTGGATCGAGAATGTCAAGAAATGATCGCCGGTATAGCGCGGCTCCGATAAAAGCCGCCGTTGCCATTGCATCCGAACGCGTGATATCGGCTGGAACGCCGCAAAAGGCATGGGATTTACGATCGTAAAAAACAGTCCCCTCCCCTTCCTGCGGAACCGCCAGGAGTCCCGCATTCCAATCGGTTTGCAGGAAACGCGCGAGAATTGGTTTCAAGTCAAAGGAATAAACGATATCGACATTGCAGACAAAAAACGTTTCGTCGCCTCCAAGAAAATCTCGTGCGAAGTAGAGTGCGCCGCCGGTCCCGCGAATGGCGTCTTTTTCATGGAAGAGCGTAAAGGGATGGACGGCATTCTCCTGGAATGCCCTGAATTGATCCGCCTTGTAATGAGCATTTACGCCGATTGTCGAAATTCCTTGTCCTGTAAGAAATCGCAGGGATCGCTCAAGAAGCGGCTTTCCGCATACCGGGATAAGCGCCTTGGGAGTGCCGGCGGTAAGGGGCAGGAGGCGCGTACCGAGTCCCGCGGCAAGGATGAAACCCCTCACGTCAACTCCTCGCCGTAGAATGCGCTGTACCGAAATTGATCGACATACGGCTGACGCTCACGCCGCCACTCATCACAAAGGTCGCCGAGCGCGACGTCGGCAAGCACTGATAGTCTGAACCGGTCGCTCCCGGTGAGAATGTCGATCGCAGGTTTTACATATTCATACTCATAAGGGTCGGCACGGAATGCGAATTCGCCTCTTGAAGAGGCTGCCGCCGCAAGAATGATCGCCGCCGCGGTTTCCACCGGCCTGAATGCGCGGATGTCGGTGACATGCAGTTGAAAACCGTGGCACTCTTTGCCGGCCCATTTCTGAAAGGTAGGGATAAATTCGTGATAGCGAAAGAGGCACCCTTGAGGCGCCGACTTCTCAACCAAAGCCCTGAAAGATTTTATGTCAAGATACGGCGCGCCAAAAATCTCGAAAGGACGCGTAGTCCCCCGTCCTTCCGAGAGATTGGTAGCTTCCAGGAGCACCATTCCAGGATATACAATAGCCGTGTCGGGAGTTGGCATGTTCGGAGAAGGCAGTACCCACGGCAAACCCGTATCGGTAAAGAGTGAATTCCGTGAGTACCCCTGCATCCAGACTATCGACACCTCGGCAGAAGGGTAAAAGTGCCGTTGCAGGAATTTCGCGACCTCACCGATGGTCAGACGATAACAGAGCGGAATGGGGGCACCGCCGACGAAAGAGTAGTATTCCGGCATAATCATGGGGCCATCAAAATTCAACGCCGCAATGGGGTTTGGCCGATCAAGCACCCACAGCGGAATCCCCTGCTCGCAGCAAGCCTCCATGCAAAACTTGAGCGTCCATAAATAGGTGTACGGCCTGGCGCCGACATCCTGGAGATCGAATACCAGCGCGTCGAGCGGAGCCAGCATGGCGGGCGAAGGCTTTCGGTGGTGGCCATACAGGCTATATACCGGGATCCCTTTTCCCCTGTTCTCATCGCCCTCCCACTCGATCATGTTATCCTGCGTCTGGCCGAAGAGCCCGTGCTGCGGGCCGAAGATGGCGCCGATCGCCGCATGCGGATACGAAAAAAGCGCATCGGTGATATGCAGAAAAGAAGCGGTGATCGACGCGGCATGGCAAACAATACCGAGTTTTTTTCCAACAAGGGCGGAAGGGAAATCCTGCAAAAAACAGTCGAGGCCGGATCGGACCATTTATCTGTTCCTCATTTACGGATTGCGGTTACTTGCACCATTTTATCCCGATCTAAAGAGTGTCGCGTGGTGCAGCGCACACTCCCCCACATACACAAAATAACCCAAATAAGGCTAACTACAAATTAAATTGGGGCATCAGTTCTTTCAATGGGTCGGTCGATATGGTGGATATTTAAAAAGAGAATCAAGTATATAATTCCCATAAAGAACCACGCGCATAGCCCGTGGTCTTAGTTTGCTCCCTAAAACGACAGGAAAACGTTCGTATGCAGAAGAGATAAATTGCGCGACCTTCATATGCTGAAAAAAAGCACACGTTGAAAGCTAAACTCTCATCGACTAATTCCTTTTTTCTTCAACTCCCGGCAAGCTATGTCCAGATGCATGGCACAGGCTTTCCTTAAATCCTCCTCGCCATGCTGGAAGTCCCCTATCGTCAGCCAGACAAGTCCACGATTAAAAAGAGACAGAGGGCTATTTTCTGAATCGAGGCTTATCGCACGGCTGAAATCACTGATCGCCTGCGGATAATTTCCTTTAGCACTATATGCGTACCCGCGGTTGTTATAGGCTTTGGCTAATCCGGAATCCAGTGAAATCGCCTGTGTAAAGTCATTGATCGCACGATCATTATCGCCGTTTTCGAAATAATCAACGCCCCTGTTGTTGTAGTATCCTGCCTTGCAGGGTTTATAAGCAATCGCCCGGTCATAATCATCCATGGCGCGCACGCGGTCGCCTAAAGCTTCATAAAGTACCCCACGGTCATTATAGAGATTGGCATAAGAAGGATAATAGAGATCGGCATAAGAAGGATAATGCGAAAGCCCTGTATTGTAATCTGAAAGCGCCCGGGCATAGTCATGGTTCAAATAATAAGCATATCCACGGTCATCATACGCTATCACCGAAGGATATTTTCCGACGACGTCGGTCCACAAGGTCTCCGAGTTCTTCCACACCTTACAGCGCTCGTGGACGGCGTAACCGAAAATAAGCGTTACCAAACAGATTGCCGTCCAAACCGCAACCCTTACGCTTTTCAATCGGAATGATGCAATTCCTTGTTCAACATAATAAGCAACGATTGCAGACAAGCCGACATAGGCAAGATACGAAAACCGGTCCGCTGTAACCGCAGTGGATACGGGAATATAAAGGATCAAAATAACATTGACCAGGAAAAAACCGAAGCCGAAAATGAACGCCTTCGATCGTCTGAAATACCACGCCGCCATGCCTGCGGCAACCACAAAAAGAGGCGACAGCGAATACCGCAGTGGCAAGGATACCGCAAGCGAGTCAGGGTACGGATAGAATGCCGAAAGCTTGAGGGGGATGAAAAATTTGACAACATAGAACATGAATGAATGGCAGGCGATGGCAATTTTTGTAAAGACCGGCAAAACTCCAAAATCGCTGAAGTTCCCGGCATCGTGCTGTCCCTTGATAGCCCAGAGACCGAGAATTATTGACAGAATGATAAATGGAATCTTATCGATAACGATTTTCGCCGAAAATTTCCGCATCCGGTAGTAATCGATCAGGAAAAGAACCGCCGGCAAGGTCACCGCCGATGATTTGGAGAGCAGTGAACAGACAAACAAAATGCAGGAAGCGGAATAGTGCAGCCTCGCGCAGCCTTTTTTCTTTTCAAGATACGAAAGGTACAAAAGTGTGGATGCGAGATAAAAAAATGTATACAGCAGGTCCTTCCTGCCCGAAATCCAGACCACCGACTCGACATGCATCGGGTGGATTCCGAACAGCAGCGCACAAAACGAAGCGACAAAACCACTCCTGAAGATTTTCCTAATAAAAATAAAAACCAGAAGAACATTAAGGAGATGCATCAGAAGATCGACAAGGATATACCCCGCCGGGTCAAGCTTGCCTGCGGCATGGTTCAGAGCGTAGGAAAGAATGGTTATTGGTTGATAATTGGCATTTACAAAAGTAACAGGGGAAAAGATCCGGAGTATATTCTGCCACGACAGGGAATGGATGAGGCTATTCCCTGTCACATAGACATTATCATCCCAATTGGTGAAGCCGTTTCCAAGCGCGGTCGAAAAAGCGATGAAGGTGAGACACGCAATGATAGTATAATTAAGAACCCATAGTTTTCCTAATTTACCGGGTTTTAACGATTCATTGTGTCTTGAATCTGAGCCAGGAGAAAAATTGAAAATCAATTCAATCCTCCAGTTTCGCGATTGTGCCGAGGGAACTCAGTTTGCAAGGTTCCGACCAATAAGGCGTCGCGGATCGAGCACCAGAAACCCAGTAATAATCATGATTCAGGCAATTAGGGCGATTTAATAGTTGTGCAATTCATAGAAATAATTATGCATCACAAGTCGGACCCGCATAAATATATTACTTATGAAATGTATTCCTAACACTGTTTCTTCGCAGAAAGGCGGGGGATCTTCATAGATGAGTGTGAATATTATACAACAAAGGTGGGTGTAAAATCCACTCTCCCCCTGTACAGCAATATACAGCAGTTAGGAGAAGGGATTATAGTAGTGCGTCTATTAATAACTGGGGCTAGGGTGGTGTTATGAGGGAACCGTGAACAAGGGGGGGGATGGTGCGAGAGAACTTGGCGCCGGGGAGGGCAGGCAGAGCGTAAACTTCCGCAAAGGGGGGACGATAAAGGGCACCGCGGGTGCGGAGCGTCGAGCGGAAAAAGGAAATGTTTATTTAAAAATTAAAAAGATGTAAAACTGAAATTTTTCTCAGACAAGGATTCAGCCGGCGGAGGCGGGAAAACAGAGGGTGTATCGAAAAGCATCGGGGCCCGCTCCCGAGACAAGAAACACCAAACATAATTATCAGGGAGGAAGTTCATGATTAAAAGGACCTCAGTATTTTCAGTATTTATTGTACTGGCGATCACTCTACTGGGCAGTAGCTTGTATGCGTCGGTGGCGAATGACCCCATGCGCGGTTTGACCGGCAAGCAATTCATTAAAGACATGTTCCTCGGTTGGAACCTGGGCAATACAATGGATTGCGGCGGAGCCGAAACCGCGTGGGGAAATCCCGTGACGACCCAGGCGATGATCGATGTGGTGCATCAGGGGGGATTTAAAACGATGAGAGAGCCGGTGACGTGGGATTCGCATTTCGGCGCCGCCCCCACCTACACCATCGATGCAACATGGATGGCCCGGGTGGCGGCCATCGCGAATTACGCCCTCAACGACAGCATGTACGTCATCATCAATACGCACCACGATGGTTGGTACGACCTTGCCGCGACCGGCGCGGATTCAATCTCGGTCCAGGCCGAGGTCGTGGCGATCTGGACTCAAATCGCCACTGAGTTCAAGGACTACAGCGATTATGTGATTTTTGAAATATTTAACGAACCCAATGCAGATGCTTCAAATCAATACGGGGGTGGATCAGCGGCGAACCGCGCGGATCTTGCCGCCTATCAAATTGCCGCCGTAAACGCGATCAGGGCGCTCGGCGGGAACAACGCCACCAGGAAGATCCTGCTGCAGGGTATTTCCGCCTCTCCGATACAAGCCTCCATGGCGACAATACCTATAGTAGACTCCAATATCCTTGTCTCGATTCACACCTATGACCCGGTTGGGTTCTCCATGAATTGCAGTCCGGACACTTGGGGAAGCGCTTCCGATTCGGAAAGTATTGTGAGCGATCTTACAAACGAACTGAGTTGGACAAAAACCGGGTGCGACATAGTAGGCGAATGGGGTTCCTCATCGTGTGATGAGCTGGCATCCAGAGTTACCCATGCGTACTGTTATGCCCAGCAAACGAGGGATCATGAAATGTGTCCCGTATGGTGGGATGATGGCGCCGGTTTTCATATACTTGATAGAACTTCAAACCCGCCCTCGTGGGCTTATCCGACGATTGCCGCGGCTCTTCTGGCAGGCGCTACGAGCGCGAACTTTGTAGCGTCAACGATAAACGAACCGCCCAAAGACAGAAGCACTCCTTACGATTTACAGGAGAGGGCGGGGATCGTCAATTATTCGCTCCCTGCAACGTCTTTTGTCTCTTTACGCCTTTATACCATGCAGGGCAGAGTTGTATCGACTCTTGTTAAATCCGTTCAGTCCGCTGGAAAGTATGAGGTGAAATTGCCGGCCAAAAGTATATCTCTGGGCAATTACATTCTTGAACTCAAAGCGGGGAACAATCTGGTTACAAAGAGATTAACTATATCTCAGTAACGGTGTAGTTCATGAATCTTGTCGTAGTATTTTATAATGGTGTAAACTCCACCCTTTGCAAGGGTGGAGTTTTTTTATAAGGGATGCAATTGCTATAACCTTTTAATTGTCTGGGATCTGGGAAAAACGCCGTAACCGGCCTGATGATGAGATGACTATCGGAAAACAAATTTCAACGATTACGGTTCAAAAGTAAACATTGCCGCGAACCGCGAACACTGTATCCTGATCGCGCGTATTTGGGTAAAGCGTTGGTTTTTATCACTGCTTTGCCAAAGGAGATGGTTATCCGCCCCTCGGGGGGAAACCCTATAATCCTACTATTTTTCTCCGTTCATGCGCGAGAGTTTAGGGGGGTGAAAAAAGGTGTATGGAATTTTAGCGATAATTCAAATTCATATATAATCTCAATATATAATCTCATCATATAACCTCAAGGGGGTCTGTTATGCGAAATTCCAGGTTGGCGTCCGTTTCAATGGTTTCCCTGATGGTTTTCTTCATTGCGGGTATTGCCGGCGCGAGCATGACCGAGCGTATGGAGGGAAACTTCTTAAAAACCCGCATCAAGCAGCGGATTGATGAAAACTGGCTGATCTATGCGGGAAACCCTTCGGGAACCCCCCAGGATTCGAATTTCGCCGACGCTTCGTGGACGACGACGAATCTTCCGCACGATTTCAGCATCACCCTGGTCAAAATCATCCCGGGCGCTCAATGCGATCCCCCCGCAATCGGCTGGTATCGGAAGCATTTCACGCTGCCCCCGGGGTTTGCGGGAAAAAAGGTCATCATACAGTTTGACGGAATATATCATGATTCGAAAATATGGCTGAACGGGCATCTCGTGGGCAATCAGCAATACGGCTATGTCAGTTTCTATTTTGATTTGACGCCGTACCTGAGCGCTACCGGTGACAACGTTCTCGCCGTTTATGTCGACGACGAGACCATCCAGAACTCCCGCTGGTATTCCGGGACCGGCATATTCAGGCATGTGTGGCTTATCGCGACAGATTACGTCTATGTCAAGAACTGGGGGACCGCCATAACCACCCCCACCGCCACGGCCGGGCAATCGAAAATAAGGATCCAGACGGAGGTAGTGAACGATTTGACGACCGCCCAGACGCGCACCCTGCAGACCACTATCTGCGATGCAAGCGGCAATGCGCTGCTGACGGCCGACACGACGATCTCGGTCAAGCCGAATGTCATCGATACCGTGATGAGCATCGACACCTGCGTGCAGACCCTGACGCTTTCCCCTTGTAATCTGTGGTCGCCGTCGACGCCGGTCCTCTACTACGCCTATACCCGGCTCCTCAACAATGGAACGCCGGCCGACGACTATGTGACCCGGTTCGGCATTCGGCAGCTGCAGTATAATGTCAACCAGGGATTGGTAATAAACGGCGTAGCTACCAAAATGAAGGGTATATGCATGCATCAGATGCTGGTGCCGGCGGGATCCGCGGTGCCCGACCTGATGTTTGCGCGCGCTATCACGGAATTAAAAAAATCGGGATGTTCTTCCATCCGGACGTCGCATAATCCGGAGACCTCGGAATTCTATGATATCTGCGACTCGCTCGGCATGCTGGTCCTGGATGAATATTGTGATAAATGGGTGGACACCGTCGCGGGCAATTGGTATGAGAATTGGAACCAGACCTGGCCCAAAGATCTCTCCTCGTTCATCGAGCGCGACCGGAACCATCCGAGCATCGTGATGTGGAGCGTGGGAAATGAGGTTACGCAGTTGGCGGACATTACCTCTTATCTTGAGGATACCCTGAAAGTGCTTGTTACGTATGTAAAACACATCGACAGCAGCCGCGATGTGACCCATGCCTGCGTTTCGGGGTGGAGCGATATCGCCGGGTTTGCCACGCTCGCCAATTATGAGGATATCGTAGGGGTAAATTACCAGGATTGGGGGTTTGCCACGATGCATTCGGACAACCCGAACGCCATATTATTGGGTACCGAACAAGACAACTATTTGGGCTCAACAGGCGTGCCTGTATGGTTCGAGGCACGGAACACCCCCTATGTCATCGGGACTCATATCTGGACAGGCGTGGATTATCTCGGCGAGGGTACCGGAAGCCTTGGAGCCACGAGCGGCTACCTGGACAACTGTATTTTCCGCAAATCATGGTTTTATTTCATGCAAAGCCAATATAGCGATACGCCCATGGTGCATGTCACGATCGGCAATGGTACCTCCTCCTCTTCCGGTCTTGCGGAGAACTGGACTAATCTTTCGGGAGCGCAAAGCGTGGTCACCTACACCAATTGCGACAGCGTTTCTCTGTATGTCAATACAACAAAAGTAGGGACGGAACTCTTGAGCAATTTTCCCTCCACGATCATGCAGTGGACCAATGTTTCGTACCAGTCCGGCTACATCAAGGCGATCGGCTTTAAAAACGGCGTCCAGGCGGCCGTCGACAGCATCCTTACCGCCGGCGCTGCAGCAAAGGTGCTCCTCAAGCCCGACCGGACGACCATGTTTGCCGACGGCAGTGACGTTTCCTGCATCGAAGTCGATATCGTTGATGCGAACGATAACTTCGTTTTCAGCGCCGACAATACCATCCAATTTTCAGTGAGCGGCCAGGGAAGGAGCCTGGGGATCGCAAGCGGAAACTGGAATGACGACTCTCCCTTTAAAGCAACCAGCAGGGCTGCCTACAACGGGAAAGCGCTCATCGTCGTACAATCGCTCCCGACTCCCGGAACGATTACCGTGACGGTAAGCCCTCCGGGTCTGGTTTCGAGCAGCGTTACCATTACAACCGTGGCGCAGCCGACAACCGCGATAATACCGAGCGCTCCTTCGCGGAACGCCCCCGGAAGTCGTGTTGACCAGTTCACCTGCATGTATAACACGGGCAGTAAAAATATACAGGTCCGTTATCGGGTGGATGTTCCCGGCGCTATCAGCCTTTCGGTTTTTTCCGCTTCCGGGCGGTTGGTAAACTGCCTGGCGAATAATAAATACCAGGCGGCAGGCATCTATTCCACCGAATGGAACGCAGCGGCCAGAAGCGGCGGCGTGTACTTTGTCGTCTTGAAAGTGAATAACCGGCTAATGACCCGGAAAGTCTTTATTGCACGGTAAGAATATGGAAAACCGCAGTTGGCAAAGCGGGAGGATGCTGGGGAGGTGCGCGTTATATTATGCCTTGATCAGTTGAGGGGGGAACGTATGGACGCTCTATCCAGAATGATGAAGCCGGCAATATTGATGGGAACGATTATCGCCCTGCAGGTCGTCGCGCAGACCTATCAGTATCCATTCCAGAATCCCGGCCTGCCGAGAGAAACGCGGATCGCCGACCTGGTTTCACGGCTTACCCAGAGCGACTTGATAGCGTTGCTGAACAGTTCCGGCGTGACCAATACGCGACTCGGTTTCACCACCGCGGGGCAGGTCGAAGGATATCATGGCGCGCAACTGCCTTCATCGCCATCGACACAAATCTGTCAAGCCTACGGCATGGGAGAGACTTGGGATTCGTCAATAATCGCATCATTCATGACTGAGGAAGCCCTGGAGTTCCGCTACGTCGGGCAGCACGGCGGTTTCTCCGGACTAATCGTCCGCGCTCCCAATTGCGACCTCGGACGCGATCCGCGTTGGGGTCGAACCTATGAGTGCTTCGGCGAGGATCCGTTCCTTGTCGGCATGCTCACGCGGGCCGTCGCGAACGGTCTCCAGGGCAACGATACCAGTTATATCGATTGCGCCTGCCTCATGAAGCATTTCCTCGCCAACAGCTACGAGGATACCCGTATCTCCGGGAATAACACCTTCGATGCGCGGCTTCTCAGGGAATACTATTCGGCGACCTTCCGCATGGGCACCGAAGCGGGTGCGGAATGCATGATGGCCGCTTATAATTCCGTCAACGGGATACCCTGCGGGGTGCTGCCGATTTTAAAAGTCATGGCGAGGAACGAGTGGGGCATGAACGGCATTCAATGTACCGATGGCGGCGCCCTGGCGTTCCTTGTGACGGCACATCATTATTATCCCGACACTATCCACGCGGTTGCGGGCTGCATCAAGGCTGGAATCTCTGAATTTCTTGACGGGGAATATCCCGCCCCCGCAGACTCGGCGCTCAACAGGGGATTGATGACCATTCAGGATGTCGATACGGCGGTTGCCAACAATTTAAGAATGTTCTTCAGGCTGGGTCTTTTTGATCCATCATCAATGGTTCCCTATGCTAATGCAGGTTCGACGGCGCCCTGGACCCTGGATACCGCCAAGAATCTGTGCAAGCTGGTCACGGAGAAATCGATCGTTCTGCTCAAGAACAGTCAAAAGCTGCTGCCCCTTTCCGATTCCGCGATCAAATCGATAGCGGTCATCGGCACCAACGCCGATTCGGTGTGCATTGACTGGTACAGCGGCACCCCGCCATACAAGGTATCCGCCTATGCCGGCATCCAGAATCGGCTGGCGGGTACCGGCGTAACGGTAAATTACTCCGGCACCAATGCACTCGCCCCGGCGGTAACCGCCGCAAAGGCTTCCACCGTCGCCCTTGTCGTCGTCGGCAACAACCCGGATTGCGACGATGCCGCCTGGGGAGTCTGTCCCTCTCCCGACGAAGGGAAAGAACAGTGCGACCGTGACTCGATCACGCTCAAGCCGACCGACGACACCCTGATCAAGGCCGTCTATGCGGCGAACCCGAACACCATCGTATTACTCCTCTCAAGTTTCCCGTACGCGATCAACTGGGCGCAGGCGAACGTTCCGGCGATTCTTCACATGACCCACAACAGCGACGAGCTGGGCAATGCGCTGGCCGCCGTGCTTTTCGGCGACTACAATCCGGGCGGGAAGACCTCGCAGACCTGGGTCACTTCGGTAAAAGAGTTGCCGACAATGAGCGATTTCAATATTCGCGACGGACGTACCTATATGTATTATACGGGAACGCCGCTCTACCCCTTCGGGTACGGTCTCAGCTATACCACCTTCGAATATTCAAATCTGCAAACCAGCGCCGGGGTCATGGATGCCAAAAACGGAATAACCGTGAGCTGGCAAGTAACCAATACGGGATCCGTTGCCGGCGAAGAAATCGCCCAGATGTACGTGAAACATCTGAATTCCGCCGTCAGCCGTCCCATCAAAGAGCTCAGGGGTTTCCGGCGCGTTGCGATCGCTCCCGGCCAGACGCAGACCATCTCCCTGTCGCTGCCCGGATCATACCTTGCGTATTGGGATTCAACCGGAGCGAAATGGGATTCAACCGGAGGCACCTGGTACGTTGAGAACGATAATATCCAGATTCAGATCGGCGCATCTTCGGCGGACATAAGGCTGGACACGACCCTTCAGGTGATAAACGGCGGTCCTATCGGCGTGACCTCGGTACGGGAACCATCGCCCGTAAAAGCCGTTTTGAACAGCTCCCTCTCCGCTTTGTCTGACGTGGAAATCGTACGCGGACCGACTGCCGGTCTGCGGTTTCACCTTACTGTTGCCGCGAATATTGACCTGCGGATATACGGCATGGACGGCCGTTTGATCGCCAGCGTGAGCATGAAAAATCTTTCCGCAGGAACGCACATTGCTCCCTTGCCGCGCATTTCATTTTCTTCAGGCGTCTATTTTGTATCGGGCACGACCGGAGCGGGGCAGAAAACCGTGTTTAAATGCTTCGTTCGGTGACATCATTCAAGAGCCAATGAACAACCCCGAAGCAGAGCTTCGGGGTATCTAAATCAAAGTCAACCCATTTGAACACCTTACTTCCAAAAAAGCAAAGTCGAAGCAGAGCTTCGAGGAATTCGACCCAGAGATTAAATAACATTCCATTTTTCACAATTGCCCCAATAAAAAAGTATTGATTCAACTCGTCCCATAAACTACGTTGAATGATGGTGCGTCAGATTCAACAAATAATGGGATATTCCCAAAATTTATGACTCAAGTATCGCTATGATTTAATAATTGTGCAATTCATAAAAAAAATAACCCTGGAAAGAAAATAATTTATCATTTTATAGCTGCTTATAATTATATTGTTTAATATAGACACGTTCCTAACAATAGTTTAACAAGTGGACAATTACACTGCTTCCTAAAATGCATCTTTCGAGAGCGTGAGGTAGAGTGATAGGTGCAATTGTTTAGGTTAGCGCGTATCGTGAGAAAGAAGTTAAGGAGCTCTATACAAACCCACATTCAAGGAGGGGGTGTATTATGTTAAAAACCAATCTTTTCCAATCATGCATCCAAAGGATGCGCAGTTTTTCAAATTTTGCAGTGGTGGTGTTTACATGTCTGGCCTTTGTTTCCCTGAGTTTCGGGGCGACGGCGCTGACCTTTTCAGGCGTGCACGGCCAGCTCAGCGTTAAAGGGTCCCATATTGTCGATCAATATGGCACACCCATTCAGTTGCATGGAATGTCGATGTACGGCTGGACTTCGAATTGCGGATATGATTTTTATAATACCACCGCTATCAACAACCTTGCCGCGGCCCCGTGGCACTGCACCGCTATTCGAATGCCCTACCAGCCCGGCGGTTCCATTCCGATGAGTAACATTACCGCCGTCATTGAGGCGTGCATAAATAACGGCATATACGTCATTCTCGATTGGCATGATGGGAGTAGCCAGGCCAATGCCACCGAGGCATCGGCATACTTCACAACCATAGCCACTACGTATCATACCTATGTCAATATTCTGTATGAACCGTGGAACGAACCGAACGGTAACGGCGGTCCCTCCTGGCCCAACGTCATCAAACCATATATGGAGACGGTGGTAGGCGCAATACGTAAAATTGACCCTAACAATGTCTGTATCTGCGGCAACCCGCAATGGGACCAGATACCTTCAGATGCCGCCGCGGATCCCATTACCGATTACAAGAACTGTGCCTATACGATGCACTTTTACGCGGCGAGCCACTCCGTTGCCGGTTTTGGTCCCAGTATCACGACCTCGATGAATGACAGTTGCGCGATTTTTATTACCGAATACGGCACGTGCAGTTCAAGCGGAGGCGCCCCTATCGACCTCACGGAAACGGAAGCGTGGTATAATTTCCTTGACAAGAACAAAATCGGTTCTACCAACTGGGGGGTTGAGTGCGAGGACGAAGGCGGCGCCGCTTGCTTTACCCAGAGCGCCAGCTCTACCGGTCCGTGGGCCAGTTCCGTTATGACGTCAGAGGGTTTATTCGTGCAGAATTATATAGATACCTCTTACCACCTTTCCGCCGCTGGGGTTTTACCATCGGCCGAATCAAAGTTTCAGCAGCGCGCTAACAGCCCGAATATGAACGGGCTATTGACCGGGGCGGTAACAAAATCGGCCGCCGTTTACACCATTAACGGCGTGCGGTGTCCGGCTGGCAGCAAGTTGCCGAACGGTCTTTATATCGTTCGTGATCCGGCGGGAAACTCCGCCGTAACGGGTTTGATGATGAGATAGTTATCGGAAACGCAACGATAGCGGTTGAAAAATACGGTTATAGGGAATTAATGCTAAAATTCCCTATAGCCGTGAACAGCGATTAGTTTACGAGCTTCCAAATTTCCATTTACTTACTCTTAAACTCTTACTGGAGGACTAAGGAGGGGCAGTGTGTTAAAACTCAATCGTTTTCAATCGTGCATCCAAAGGATGCGTAGTTTTTCAAGTTTTGCGGTGGTGGTATTTACGTGTCTGGCCTTTGTTTCCCTGAGTTTCGGGCAGACCTTTTCTGCTGTGCACGGCAAGCTCAGCACTAAAGGCGGTCATTTTGTTGATAAAAATGGCCAAGACATTCAGTTGCATGGAATGGCGATGTACCCATGGACTGATGCGTGCGGATATGTTTTTTACAATCACGCTGCCATCAACAGCCTTGTCGCGTCGCCCTGGCATTGCACCGCTATTCGATTGCCATATCTGTCCTCCATCCCGGTGAGTGACATTGACACCGTCGTTCAGGCGTGCATCGATAACGGAATATACTGCATTGTCGATTGGCATTCGGGCGGTGTCGGCGATACCGCCGCCCCCCAGGCATTCTTTAAAACCTTGGCTACCGCGTATCATTCCTATGTCAATATTATGTATGAACCGTGGAACGAACCGAGCGGCGTAACCTGGGCTCAGATCAAACCCTATATGGAGTCGGTAATACATACGATACGCGCTATTGACACGGGCAATATCATCATCTGCGGCAACCCGAATTGGGACCAGGAACCTAACTTGGCCGCAGCGGACCCTATTACCGATGCCACGAACATCGCCTATTCGATGCACTTTTACGCGGCGAGCCACCCCGAAGCCAGTTTCGGTCCGGGTATCACGACCGCGATGAACGACGGGTGCGCGATTTTTATTACCGAATACGGCACGTGCAATGCAAGCGGAGGCTCCCCTATCAGCCTCACGGCAACGCAAACGTGGTATGATTTCCTCGATAAGAATAAAATCGGTTCCACCAACTGGGGGGTTGAGTGCCAGGATGAGGGCGGCGCCGCTTGCTTTACCCAGGCAGCCGGCTCTCTCGCGGGCGGTCCGTGGCCCAGTTCCGATATGACGTCAGAGGGTTTATTCGTGCAAAATTATATAGATACGTCGTACCACCTTACCACCGGGGTACTACCGTCGGACGAATCAAAATTTCAGCAGCGCGCTAACGGGCAAAAGATGAACGGGTTATTGACCGGGGCTGAAATAAAATCTGCCGCCGTTTACACCATTAACGGCGTGCGATGTCCGGCGGGCAGCAAGTTGCCGAATGGTCTCTATATCGTTCGTGATCCGGCGGGAAACAGCGCCGTAACGGGCCTGATGATGAGATAGTTATCGGAAAATCGAACCTCCGCGATACCAGTTGAAAAATAAGGTTATAGAGAATTATTGCTAAAATTCCCTATAGCCTTAAACGACGATTAGTTTGCGAGATTCCAAATTTCCATCTACTTACTCTTATACTCTTATAAAAACTATAGTGAGGGGAGAATTTGTATGGAAAAGCTTTTTCAGGGATCATACCGGTCTGTCCGTTGTTGCATCACACTAATGGTTTTAGCTGCGACGTGCTTATCAGCCGCCCCGACCATTACGCAGGTGACTCCGAACGCGACTTCGGTCGGGAAATACGCATTGCTGGAGCTCACGGTCTCCCTCACCGCCACCTACACCAACGCCTATGACCCGACCGAGGTCGCCTTGTCGGCGGTATTTACCGCGCCTTCGGGTAAAACATGGACAATCAATGGGTTTTATGACGGTTCGCTATGGAAGGTCCGGTTTGCCGCAAACGAGACCGGGACCTGGAACTATGTGGTGAAGCTGACGGACGCTACCGGCTCAACCCAGAGCGCTTCACAAAACTTCAGTTGTACCGCTTCCTCCGATCATGGATGGGTAAAGGTAGCTCCAAACAATCGATACCTTTGCTGTGATGATGGAACTTCGTTTTATGGAATCGGTATGGCGTATTGCTGGAGCGTTACCGAAGGAGGCCTCTCGGCGTTGGGGGCTGACAAATGCAATACCTGGGTTTATTGGAACGGCACCTACGACGGCTATAATCTGATCGAGTCCCCTTCATCGGGAATTGGAAAATACGATCAGGCTAAATGCGCCCGGATCGACGACTTGCTGAGCTGGTCCGAGGCGAGCGGAATGAAAATGATCCTGGTGCTCTGGCCGCACGACTATCTTTTGTCGCACGCGGATGGAAGCTGGACGGACAACTGGTCACTCAATGCATATCAATCCATCGTCAGTTGCGCGGATTTTTACAGTGACGCAACGTCATGGGCCTACCAGGCAAAGCAATACCAGTACGACATCGCCCGCTGGGGATACAGCACCGCGTTATTAAGCTGGCAATTGATCGATGAAATCAGCGGCACCGAAGGCTATATGGATGATGCGACCACGGCAAATGCCTGGGCGGCAAAAATTGCCACCTTTTTCCAAACAAACGATCCCTTCCACCATCCGACGGAATCCTCCCTTGGCGGTTACTGGACCCAGGGGGATGCCGCTAACACTATGACGAATACGGAAAATTACGGCGATGAATCGGCCACCGGCTGGGCCTCTCTGGCGCAGCAATTGTGGAACGGCTATGACAAGCCCGCCATGACGGGTGAAGCGGGAGGAGGAGATTGTAACACTACCAGCATCTTTTCCGCGATGGCCAACGGAGAGTGTATAAATCCCATGTTCTGGCAATACAATCAGGGGACGAACAGCTCCGCCGATCTGGCGATTTTCCCGGGCTTTGCAGCTTTCGTCAACAGCATAAATTTCGCCGGATTGACGAACTTGGCGCTGGCAAAGGTCACCGTAAGCGGCGCAACCGCTTATGGAGTATCGAGCGATCAAGATGTCTTCGGCTGGATAACGGGGACTGTTTCCGGCAAGACCTTGAGCATTACGGGGCTGGCAAACAACGGTTACAACTCCTTGGAATGGTGGGATTGCACGGCGGGAACGCACACAACCAGCGCGGTATCGGCGACCAACGGTACACTAACGGCGACCATTCCAACGACGTCCGAGGGTGACATCGCATTCCAACTCACATCGCCGACGGCGGTCATTGCTCGGAGTTTACCCGCAGCGGAAAACTATAAACCGCTTATCGCCTACCGGCAGGGCGCCTTGCGGCTGCTTGAACCGCTTACCGGCGGC
>JBEKOX010000034.1:0-34093 GCA_049521335.1 Chitinispirillaceae bacterium | reverse complement strand
GCGTTCGACGTGCCGACGATTGCGGGCGTTGCGGAGCATTCGCTAGAGATCAATGTGTACGACTTAAAGGGGAGCCTCGTGAAACAGCTTGCGACCGGGAAGTATCAGGCGGGTCACTATACGGTAGCATGGAACTGCAACGATGGCCGACAAACCTCGGCCGGGTCGAGCGTGTACATCGTTCGGATGAAGGCGCCCAACTTCGACAAGCGGCTTAAACTGATCCGGATTCAGTAAATGACTCCGCTGCAACCATCGGGCGATGGTCCTGCAGATAGCATCGCCCGTGGGCAGGCAGGGAAAATTTCTGATGACGTTGAGAGGACCGGATTTTTTAAGAGAGAAAAATAAAACTTTCCAAACGATTGAAGAATAATTATTTTGAAACCATCCTGCATGGCTGAGACCTTTGCCTGAAAGAGGGGCGCAGCGTTTTTCATATCATTCTAAGAAAGGGGTAGAGCAATGCATCTTCCAACTGCAAGACGATGGCAGGGAGCGTTGATTATTCTTTTTTCGACGGTCACCGGTTTATTCGCCGCGAACGATACGTTGGGGCCCTATATCTGGGCAACCAGCGAAACCCAGGCATATGTGTATGCCGAAGGTATTTTCGGTTCCGACACCGTCAACTGCAAAGCCACCATTGACGGAGCACCCTTGCCATACGGCAGCATAATAGCCGCTGTCGATACCTTGGGCAACTGCATCGGCGCCTGCAGATGGGAGAATGTTTCGAGTGAGAATACGCTTGCCGTTCAGGAATTCGAGTCAGCCGAAGGCGTCGTTGTCCCGGGACTAAAGGTCGGCCAAAAATTCCGGTTTATGCTATGGGATTCGGTGACCGGGACGCAGGTTACCTCGGTCTATGCGCACTTTGTTGACTCGCTTGACCAATACCATGGACAACCGAGCGCGGATTCACTCTTTGTAGGAAGCGGATTTGCTGCTTCTTGGCTCGATACCTTGAGGGGATATAGTGCTCCGGTCCTCGCTTTACCGTCGAACGGCGCCGGTGATCAGGCTCTCCCGGTGAACCTGTCATGGAGTTCTGTCCCCAATGCGACAAGCTATGCGGTCATGGTATCGACGAGTTCAAATTTCAGCACCACGGTATTCAGTCACACCGGTCTCACGGCGCTGTCTTCGACGGCGAGCGGCCTTGCGAACACCGCCACCTACTATTGGATGGCGGCGGCGGTGAATCCCGCCAATCCCAACGGCATTGCATGGTCGGGCGTCTGGAGCTTCACAACGGCCAGCCCGACGCTGGCACCCAGCGCGCCATCGCTCACTTCGCCGACGAATGGCGTGGGCAACCAATCGATTTCTTCGCTTGGTTTGAGCTGGGGCACCTCTGCAGGGGCAACTTCCTATGAAGTAGAGGTTGCGACATCGAACGCCTTCAGCAGCACCGTTTTCGATCAGGCGGGCGCAACGTTAACCTCCGCGACGGTGACGCACGGACTTACGAACAACGTAACCTACTACTGGCGCGCCAATGCGTCGAATAGCGGCGGCACAAGCTGGTCGGCTGCGTGGAGTTTCACGACGATCGTTGCGGCGCCCGGCGTACCGGTTCTTTCCTCTCCGTCGAACGGGAGCACGGGTCAATTGACATCACCTACCCTAAGCTGGAGCACGGCAACGGGCGCGGCATCGTACATCGTTCTGGTATCGACGTCATCGACCTTTGCGACGACGGTATGGAGCCAGACCGGTCTCACGGCTCACTCCGCGGCGGCAAGCGGTCTCGCCTATGGGAGCACCACCTATTACTGGCAGGCGGGGGCGATCAATGCCGCTGGCGCCAATTGGTCGAACGCATGGAGCTTTACGACGGCCCCCGTGGCGCCGCCCGGCGTACCGTCGCTCACTTCACCGACGAATGGCGCGGGCAACCAATCGATTTCTTCGCTTAGTTTGAGCTGGAACACCGCTACCGGGGCAGCTTCCTATGAGGTTGAGGTTTCGACATCGAACACCTTCGGTAGCACCGTTTTAGATCAGGCGGGCGCGACGTTAACCTCTGCGACGGTGACGAGCGGACTTACGAACGGTGTGACCTACTACTGGCGCGCGAACGCGTCGAATGACGGCGGCACAAGCTGGTCGGTTGTATGGAGCTTTACGACGATCGTCGCGATGCCGGGAGCGCCGACGCTTACTTCGCCTTCGAGCGGGAGCACGGGAGAATCGACCTCGCCGACTCTGAGCTGGGGCACGGTAACGGGTGCGGCGACGTATACCATTCTGGTATCGACATCGACGAGCTTTACGACGACAATATGGAGCCAGACAGATGTCGCAGGTCTCTCCGCATCGGCAAGCGGTCTTGCGAACAGCACTATGTATTACTGGGAAGTGAACGCGACGAATGCAGGTGGTACTGGTATATGGTCGAGTGTATGGTCATTTACAACAGGCCCCGGCTCCTCGGTTCTGTGGGTTGCAGCGAAGGCGGCCAAGACCGATTTCGCGGTCAAGGGCGAAGCGCTTGTCTACTCCCTTAACGTCGCCGGGCCGGTCGAAATTACCTTCAGTGACCTGCTCGGCAAAACCGCGCTGTCGATGAAACGTACCCTGCCGGCGGGGTATTATACCGTGGCGTTAAAGGATTTTTCCCTTGCCTCGGGCCAGTATATCGTGCGTTTCAAGGCGGGAGCCTTTGAAAAACAAGCGGGTATAATGCTGACCCGATAGTTATTATAGGATGACAAGGAGAACAATTCGAAGGAGAGGCGGGCTCATAACCCACTCTCCTTTTTTATGATACCGGCAAGCGATTATCGGCGGCCCGATTCCCTGAACAGCTCCTCCTGGCCGGAAATAATCCGGTCAAACCCGTTTCCGAGCCATTCGAGAAGCGAATCCGCAATCGGCTTGATCTGGCACTCGATATAGTGTTCACGATCGAGAGGGGCGGTCAACTGTTCAGCTGGCTGTGGGCCGCTGGTCGTTATATAATACCGGATCAGCCTTCCCGGTGAAGCCAGAAGCTTTGCCGCCTGCACATGGGGCGGAAGATGATCCGTATAATCCGCGATCGGCTTCCTGAGTCTTTTCTTATAAATTAATTTATCATCCAGCTCGCCCAGCACGACCCGTTCAACTGTGGATCGAATAAACTCTTCGATTGACTTACCGCTAAAAAAACGGAAAAACAGTTCATGCTGAAACTCTTTTGCCAGATCGGTCCAGTCGGATCGAGCGGACTCCATACCCTTGAAAAGCAGGGTCATCGTCCCGGATGCGTCGATCAACGATCCGCAGTAGTGTTTCTTGCTCCCCTCCGTCGATCCTCGCAGCGGAGGTAGAAAAAAGTGGCGGAAATGCCGCTCGAACTGCAGCTTCAGGCTGCTGGTCACGCCGAATCGATTCTTCAGCGTGGCGGTGAGCCAATCGGTAGCTTGCCTGGCAATGTCCTGACCC
The DNA here is from genome assembly GCA_049521335.1 of Chitinispirillaceae bacterium. Classification (GTDB taxonomy): domain Bacteria; phylum Fibrobacterota; class Chitinivibrionia; order Chitinivibrionales; family Chitinispirillaceae; genus BOG-1184. The sequence continues at coordinate 30,661 of JBEKOX010000034.1, read as the reverse complement.
ATTATTTCCGGCGCCGGGATGTCGCCGCTTCCCGTGCATACGAAAAGCGAATCAGTATCGCCATAGATAACCGAGTAACCGGTGGATGATTGGATATGCTCTATCGTCTGCTTGAGGATATACTGGCCGATGCCGGTGATGGTCGATGCAATGTCCGCGGAAAAAAACCTGCATCCTGGTGAGCCGAGAACTCCGTAAAAACTATTCATCAGAATTTTTATCGCCTGGGAGAGATAGGGGTTATGATCGCTCTTTGCCTTGGCACGCGCCTCCATCAGGTCTGCGATTATAGGTGGCAGGATCGTTATGTCGGCGGCAAACGAGGGCCCTACAGGCCCGCGAATGCGGTTTGCCGAAGAAACAGTCACGTGTCCCAGCGGGTCGATTCGAAAGGTGATGATAATCGAAGGATACAGGCTGCGAAAATCGAAAGCCAGCACATTTTCATAGAAGCCCGGTCTTGGATCGACGACAAAACCGCCGGGCAGAGGGCCGGCGGGCGGTGTGACGTCGACGACGTCAATTGCTACATACCCTGCCCGATGGAGACGGGGAAGGTAGAGGTAATCGAACGCGGCAATGCTGCCGCCGAAATGGTCTATAAGTTGGCCCGAGTGTTTCGAACGCTCGATGGCGTTCGGCAGGAGATCCGCGTGTTCGAAGATCTGCCGGGTTAACTCCGCATCGCGCAGGTTGTATTCCGCCAAGGAGAGCGGTTCCTCTCGGAAGCGGCGATTGATCTCGCGGATTTTTTCTTTGCCGGAGAGCTGAATCGATTTGCTTTTACCGAGCATCGCCGAGGCGACAAAATCGAGCGAATACTCCTCGAAGGTATGGAAATAGGCGCGCAGCATGGACGGAACATCGATAACGGCGCGGCCGGGTATGCGAACTTTTTTCCGACCACCCGACCTGCCGGGAATGATTCTGGATCCTTCGTCGCGGCCTGTATTGAAAGAGGTATGAAAAAAATCGCAGCGATCCTGGATTATTTGCAGATCAAAATCGATGACATTCCACCCGATGATTATATCGGGATCTTCCTTCCGGAGGTGGTCGAAAAAACGAACGAGCACCTCCTTTTCCGTGCCGCAGAAGTAAACCTGCGGCGTATCTGCCCCATTGCCCTGCATAAATACGACGGATCGGCTTGCGCTGCAAGCGATGCTGAGGATTGTACCCTGTTCTGCATCCGTCTCGATATCGAGCGAAAGGACTCTCAGTTCAGGCGCCATCGGCACCCCGCGAATCAGCGGATTGCGGCAGGAGCGCAAGGATCCGGCTTTTGTCCAGAACCCTTGTGCTTCAAACCCCCCGGCAACCATGCGTTCCATGAGATAACGCTCGACCGGATGGATATCCGATTCGTAAACAGTTACCCTGCGGCTTCGCAGATAAGTTCTGCAGGCGAGTGATGCGGCATAGGTGTTGAAATAGAGGCAGTCAACCGGCGTCGGTTCGGTCATCGACATGAGCGGCAATTGCCGTCTCTCGGCTGCTTGCCGGGTCTCTTCCAGCGGCGTCGATCGCGGAACAAAAAACAGCGGTCGGAATGTATCGATAGTGATTTTCACCGGGCTATGCTCGCTGCTTGTTGCGTAGAGCGTCACCTCGAAACGATTGTTCCTATCCCGGTAACTATAATTAATAAGAAAGCAGAGTCGGCTGGTTTTATCAGACATAATCGGAAAATACATGCGGTTCGCTATTCGCCGGTTCGATCGTGCGCAGGAGTTTGAGGCGGGGAGATCGAAATGATTCGGACGCGCGGGCCCTCCAGATCATATTTTACTTTTGTTCGCCCGTACTCTTATGGGACCTATTTCACAAGGAGGCAGTATGGACACGATGTGGGAAAAACTGAAAAAGGGATTAAAAGATGGCGCGGTTTATTCGATGGAAAAAATCGAAGAGTATTCGAAAATCGGAAAGCTTACGGTCGAAGAAATTGCCGCCAAGCGGAAGATCACTCGCAATTTTAATGACATTGGAGAAAGGGTGTTCGATCTGCTCGAAGCGGAAAAAGCGGGACAGGCCGAAAGCGACCTGGCGATTAAAACCTCGGTTGAAAATATCAAGGCGTTGCGACAGGAAATCGTGGAGATCCAGCGGAAAATAAAGGATATTCAGAAAACCTCGAAAAAGCATGATCCGGAAAGCGACATTGGCGAAGGGATTTGAAATCACGAATATCCGAACCGTATAGGCGAATCCCGGAAACCCATGATTCGGGAGGGGGGGCGCGAAAAGCCGCGATGAAGCACCGGAAATCCATTGTTATTTTATCGGGAAAAGGGAAACCGGTAATCTCCCTGTCCATAAGCTATCGAGGGGCCATAATCGCTATTTCGTTCGTGATCATCGGGATTGCAGCCTATTTCATCCCGTTCGGAACATTTCACTTCTCTGCGGCTGATTTTCGTCAACAGCAGGATCTGGGCAAAAATAACACCCTGCTCCGGCGGAAAATACAGTCTGCTATGCAGACCTTCGAACAGGCGATGGTGCGCATCAATCTCCTGAATGCGAAAAAGGTACGTATAGCAAGCCATAACGCAGGAGTGTCTTCCGCCCGGTCTTCTGCACCCGGGATGACGAAGTCTGCTGATGGGAAAGTATCCGCCGAGGAGCTCTGCGCCAGGGTCACTCGCATCGATTCGATTATCGAATGCTGCGCTACGAAACTGGGAGGCGTGAATCATCTTTTCGATAATATTCCCGTGTGCAATCCTTTGCCCGGGGAAGCGGTAGTGTGCCGACGATTCGACATGGAACAGGATCCATTTTCAGGTCGTAAGAAAATCCACCTTGGCGTTGATATCGCTGCAACTCCCGGGAGGGCGATTATTGCTACCGCATCCGGCACGGTGACATCCATGGAGAATAGTCCGGTATGGGGTAAAAGAGTGGCAATCGAGCATGGAAACGGTTTTCGTACCGTCTACGCTCACCTGGGGACTCTTACCGTCTGTCAAGGCTGTAAGGTAAAGAGGGGAACGACGATCGGTACGGTAGGATGCAGCGGGTTTTCGACCGGCCCCCACGTGCATTATGAGATCTGGCGAAACGGCAAAGCGGTGGATCCGGAGCGGTATTTTTATCCATCAAGTAATGAAACAGTGAAAATCATGCAATGATGAATATTCTTGTACTGCGGTTATCGTCGATGGGAGACGTAATTGTCACAACTTCTCTTTTGTCATTTCTTAAAGCGCAGCATCCTTCCCATTTGATCACGCTCGTAACGGGTATCGACTATGCTCCGCTTTTCGACGATGACCCGCGTCTATCGGCGGTGGTCGGGATAGACGCCGGGGAAAAGCTGCTTCCAGGGGATATTCTCGACAGTAAATGGGACTTTGCCGTCGATCTTCAGAACAACCGTCGGAGCCATGCCCTGCTCCGGTCCATCGATGCCGATGTCGGGCGCGGGTATTTCGACAAACTGCATTGGCAACGGTTGGCTTTGCTGCTTTTTCGATGCAATACCTACGACCCCCGGCTGCATGTCGCCCGCCGGTATATTCATGCCGCCGCTTGCAATCCCGTGCCGGACGAGATACCGCCGCTTCAACTTTTTTTCAGCGACAACAGCAGGCAGATGGTACGGGCGAGGTATCTCTTCCCCTCCGGAAACCTCGAAAACTCTCTCCTTGCGCTCTTTCCGTTCAGTGCATGGAAGAACAAGGAGTGGCCGGCGGAAAACTATATCGAGGTTGGCCGCTATTTTTTGGCTAAAGGGTGGACTCCGGTAATCATGGGAGGTCAGGGTGACGTTGCCCGGGCTCAGAAATTGGAAGCGGGCATCGGCGGTCGGTGCATTTCGCTTGCCGGCAGGATTTCTATTTACGAATGTGGCGCGTTGCTTACTGGTTTTTCGCTCGCCCTCGGGAACGATACAGGGCTTGCCCATCTTGCCCGGGCGTGCGGGGTACGCACCGGTATTTTGTTCGGTCCGACTACCCGTCACTTTGGATATTTCCCCTATGGGGATCCGGCCTTTAAGATTTTCGAAGCACCACTTTCATGTCGGCCATGCCACGCTCACGGAGGCAATCGATGTCTGCGTCTCACCCATGACTGCATGCGATTGATCGGCCCTGAATTGGTAATAAAAGAGCTGGAAGAACTTTTTTTATGTGCGGAATGAAAGTATTTTTAACCTGAAAACCACGGTCAACGCCGATTAGTAAGCCCTATGAAAGTTATATGAAATTATCGACCTTTGTCCTTCTCCTTGGAGTCGTTGCTGATGTTTTCGCGGCACCGAGTTCGAAAGAGGCCCAGTTTTTTTCCGGGATATATCTTCTGCAATCCCTTTCCGGACCATCGAACGACGAGAAGGCGCGGAAATTCCGCGAACTGGAGCTTTTAACCGGTATCGATGTCAAGAAGGCGGAAGCGTTTCTTTCCTCATATAACGCCAAGCCGACCGAATGGCGAAAATTGTGCGATTCCATGATTCCCATAATAACCGGCGCACAAGGGCAGATTTCTGTACCGCAGGCGCAAAAAGATTATTCTCCCCTTCCGGGAGTAAGGAGATAAAAGAATGGGTGATGCTATAACGACTTTTACCGATGAAAATTTTGCCGAGGCGGCGCTTCGGAATCCGCTGCCGGTCCTCGTTGATTTCTGGGCGGAATGGTGCGGACCGTGCAGGATGCTTACCCCGATCATCGATGAGATTGCAACGGAGATGTCCGGCGTTCTCGTCGTGGGCAAGCTCAACGTCGACGAAAACCCGAAAACGGCGGCCCGCTACGGAGTGAGCAGCATCCCGACGCTACTTTTTATCAAAGACGGCGAAGTGGTGGAGCAGCATACGGGATTACTGGGGAAAAAAATGCTCAGTGATAAAATTCGAAAGACTTTTCCTGCCTGAAGTGCTTCCCGCGATGCCGGAGTAGATGGTTCTATGCGAATTCTGATGCTCAACCCGCCCTTTCTTCCTAAATTTTCGAGGGAATCCCGGTCTCCCGCCGTGGCCAAAAGCGGCACCCTCTATTATCCCATGTGGCTTGCTTACGCGACGGGGTATCTTGAAAAGAAGGGCCACGAAGTGACGCTTATCGATGCCGTTGCGTCGAATGCGTCTGCCGAAGAAGTGGTGGAGAAAGTCAGGCGTTTTTCTCCCACACTCGCGGTACTCGACTCCTCGACCCCGAGTATTTACAGTGATGTCGAAATCGGGAAAACCTTGAAACAAGCGCTGCCATCGCTCTTTATCGTGCTCGTCGGCGTCCATGTTTCCGCATTGCCCGGCGAGACGCTCGATCTTTCCCCTGCGATCGATGCGATCGCATTCGGCGAATACGATGAGACGCTTGCGGAGCTGGCCGCTCTGCTCGCGGAATCGCCGCGCAGCGATTCTATGTTTGCCAAAATCAGAGGACTTGCATTTCGCTCGTCAAACGGAAAAATCGTTAAAAATGCGTCACGGCCTTTCATCGAGGATCTTGACGCTATTCCGCCGGTTTCCGGGGTGTATAAAAAGCATCTTGATATTTCGCCCTATTTTTACGGGCACAGCCGCTATCCACTCGTCGTTATCGTGACCGGACGCGGGTGTCCCTACCACTGCAGCTATTGCGTGATTCCGCAGACTCTCATGGGGCATCAGTACCGGAAACGTTCGATTGCCTCCATCATCGAGGAGTTCAAGTACATCGCCGAAAACTTTCCGGATGTCCGGGAGATCATGATTGAGGACGATACGCTCACGGCAGACAAGAAACGCTGCATGGAGTTCGCGAACGCCCTTGTCTCCGCCGGAGCAACCCGGATTCCCTGGTCGGCGAACTCACGCGCCGATGTGGATTACGAGACCCTTCGCGCTTTGAAACGCGCGGGATGCCGACTCGTGTGCGTGGGGTTTGAGAGCGGCGATCAGCAGATACTCGATAACATCCGGAAATCGCTGAGTCTGGATACAATAAAGAAGTTCGTCCGCGACGCAAAACGCGCGGGGATCTTGGTGCACGGCTGCTTCATGGTGGGGAACCGGGGCGAAACGCCGGAAACGCTCGAAAAGACACTCGCACTTGCCAAAGAGTTGTCCCCCGACACCGCGCAGTTTTTTCCCATCATGGTATATCCCGGAACCGCCGATTACGCCTACTTTGACGAACGGGGATGGATCACGACTCGGGATTTCAGAAAATGGCTGACCGCCGATGGTCTTCATTCGTCGGTTGTTTCGCGTCCCGATCTCACCTATGAGTTCCTGGTTGCCTTCTGCGACCGAGCACGGCGGGAGTTCTATCTCCGCCCCGGGTACCTCCTTGCAAAGGGGATCCAGGCGCTCCGGCATCCGGCCGAGACGAAACGGCTTCTCAAGGGCGGACGTACTTTTATCAAGTACCTTCTCCGACCGTCGCTCGCCGCCGGACAGGACATTTGAACAGACAATCTTTACCGCAACAACCATGCAAGGGGGAGGGTGCACATGCAACAGGCCGATTATCTTTCCATGACCGAAAGGGCGCTCAGGCAGATTCAAAAAGGTGCGTTTTTAATCGTACAGGCCGGAGACGCCTTTAATGTGATGACCATCGGATGGGCGACCATCGGGTTTATATGGGGATGTCCCATGTTCACCGTGCTTGTACGTAAATCCCGCCATACCTTCCACATTATCGAAAAAACCTCGGAGTTTACGGTGAGCGTCCCGATGGTTGATATGCGAAAAGAGCTGGAGATCTGCGGATCGCAATCAGGACGAATGGTCGATAAGCTGAAAAAGTGCAAACTGGAGGTTTTTCCGGGTGAAAAAATAAAAACCCCAGCGCTCAACATCCCCGGTATTCACTTCGAATGCAAAATCGGTTACAAATCGCCCATCGATCCTTCGAATCTCGTGAATGCCTATAAAAAGCATCTCTATCCGGACAATGATTACCATACAATTTATTTCGGTGAGATAGTACACTGTTTTTCCACCGAAACCGAAAAGGGACGGTGATGGCTGGCAGGCAATCCGTATTATATTTTTTCTTTTCGTAGGTGATCAAGTCGGGCAACCGCTTTCGTTGCTCCCTCATGAAGGGCAGCTCCAATAGGGCGGCATCACGCAATGTCGCCTTCGATTGATATTTGCCCAGTTCTCAGCGGCCTCTTTCCGGGAAGTAATTTTTCTATGAGTGCAGTGCTGCCGCGACAGCATGACTACTGGAATGAGGAGATCTCCATGTGTGATGAAGAATTTCCTCACGATAAAAGTTATTCGTGTGCCCGCATCGACCGAATCTTTCTGGACAAATCGCTCAACAAGGTGAGGAAGTTGAACCGCACTTCGGCGAGTATCAGGTAAGTGCGGCCGATGGCAGGTGCGTCAATGTTTCATTTTTCGGAAATTATTCTTGTCGTTATTTTCTGGCTCTCCGTTTTCGAAGTTGCCTATTCGTACCTCCTGTACCCGCAGCTGCTTCGATTTCTCGCGAAGCGATGCGGGCGATCTTCCGTCCCTGATGATAATTACTTCCCTTCGGTAGCGGTGATTATTCCGGCGCACAATGAAGAAAAAATTATCGCCGAGAAACTGCGCAATATTTTTTCTTCCGATTACCCTCCAGACAAACTGACAGCCTGGGTCGGATCCGACTGTTCCACCGATCGCACCGAGGAGATCGCCGGGCAATTCGGCGATCCCCGGGTAAAGGTGTGGCGTTCGCCCGAGCGCTGCGGCAAAGCGGGCATACTCAACCGGGTGATCCCCTTGGCGGATGCGGAGATTGTGTTGCTGACCGATGCTGATATCATGCTGGAGCCGGATAGTATCAGAAAGCTTGTTCGCTATTTCGCGGATCCTCAGATCGGCGGGGTGGGCGGGATCACTCTCCAGCGCAGTGCCGATTCGGCCGGCGGACCGGCTAAAAATGAAGAGACCTTCTACCGGGGCTATGAGGCCGGTCAGAAAACCCTCGAAAGCCGTCTTCACAGCACCATATCTGCCTTCGGCTCTTTTTACGCGATTCGCAGGAGCCTATTCGTTCCATTACATCAGAACGCTTACTCCAACGATGACGTTATGACACCCATGAATATTATTCGTCAAGGGTATCGCATGTACTTCGAGCCCGCGGCTATCTCTTATGAAGCGATTATTCCGGCGATGAGCGTCGAATTCAAACGGAGAGTTCGGATCGGAGCCGGGAATTTTCAGGCCTTTTTCCGGCTTTCCGATTTTTTAAATCCCGGTCGTGGCTGGCCCTTTTTCTGCTATGTCTCCCACAAGGTAACCCGCTGGTTCTCACCCATATTTATCTTGCTTTCAGCCGCCTGCTGCGCCGTATTGTCATATATCTCCACAGGGCTATTCTATCGCGGCTTGCTTGTTCTGGGCATTATTTCCGTCGCTGGCGGATTGCTTCATAAAATTATCCCCTTCAGAACGGCGCACCACTTCTATTATTTCATGGCCATGAACCTTGCTCTGATCGCCGGTTTTTTTCGTTTTCTTTTCGGAATCCGCTCGGCGACGTGGTCGCGCACCGTGCGTCCGAGCGACTAATTACTCAGGGGCTCTTAGGTCGCGATTGTTGTTCCCGGACGGGAAATCATCCTACCTGGTCGCCGACGGCGCGGGCGGGTGATTGAAATATGCCTTGATGAAATTCGCCAGTGCATCGGTAAGCTCTTTGGGGACGGACGGATCGTCGAGGTCTTGTATCGCATTGAGGTTTTTTTGAAAAGTCGTCAATTGAACTTTCAATACCTTTCCTGCTTCGCGCAGTGCGGCAGCGGTATCCGCTGATTCACTCCAGGCCGCTATCCGGGCATCAGTTTTTGGGGAACTGAGCGAAACGTCAAACTCTTTTTCAGGGGGGCGGCATACGTGCGGTAAGGCATGGATCGAGTTCTTTGCAGAGCAAATCAGGTAGTACCAACCGCTTATAAAGTGGGGGAAATAGGCGTCGAGGTAACGGCAGCGGTTCCAACTCCTTTCCCGCAGGATGTATTCGAAGGTGTCTATCGCTTCGCAGAACCGCTTGTTGACCCGCGTAATAATTTTTACCTCGAACTTGGAGAACTGGCTCTCCCGGCCGGGCAGTTTGCGGAAAAGGGTCTTTTCCAGGCCATGGGAGGTATTTTTGACCTCCAAATCATCCCCCATGCCGATGATGGCCTGATCCCCGGATCCCGGAAAGATAACGCTTACGCCGCTGAACTCACCGGTTTCATCGTCGGTCTTGACCGCTATCTGCGGCAGATTGATCGAAACGGGCTCACGTGGCTGGAGTGCCGCGATATTCGATGGAGCGCTCGCCGGGGCGATCGTTGGAAAAGCGAGCAACGGCAGCAAAAAAAAGCCGCCAAAGGCGGAAAATAAACGTCCGGACAACCCACGCCCCCTTTCGGTTGTTGTTCGGTACTGACGGAATCTTCAAACACTTATAAATTAAGCTACGCGGCTGACGCCGTCAACAAGTTTATTCCGCCATCGTGTTTGGGATCATTCCGGTTCGTAATACATTAAAATATTTCCCGAGCGGAGCGTCTTCGTTTTCAGAAGCCTCAGTTTGATCCTGCCTCCGGCATCTTCGAACAGTGTTTTGCCATGGCATAGAACCACTGGGTTCACCATAAGCCGGTATTCATCGATCAAACCGAGCCGTGCGAAGGCCGATACAAGGACGCCACTGCCTAAAATCAACATATCCCTGCCAGGTCGCTGCTTCATCGCGAGAATTTCTTCCCGGACGATATCAGCCATTAATTGAGAATTGTTCCATGCGAGGATTTTCAACGTTTTTGAAAAAACGATTTTCTGTAAATTATTCATCCGCTCGGCGACAAGTGGATCGTTTTTGATCGCAGTCGGGGTCGGCCAGTAGCCCGCCATCACGTCGTAGGTAATCCGTCCAAAGAAAAGCGTATCGGCAGCGTTCAGCATTTCAATGGCATATTCATTGAATTCACTGTCTACGACATGCCAATCTATTTCGCCGCTCCCGCCCGCGAAGAATCCATCGGCGGTTATCATATCAAAAACAATGATTTTTCTCATATTCTTTTATCCGCCGTCATAGGCCCGCCGTAAGGTCTCTATGTCAATTTTATTCACTTGAAGCATTGTATGATTATCATAATCATAAAAGAATGTATATAATATATTATTTGCAATACAAAAACGATCGCATGCAGGATCCCCTTAGATTGAATAATCGAACCGCTTACTTCCTCTAAAAGAAGGCAGCCGATGGTCGGCAAGCGCTTAACGGGAGATGGTTCCGAGCTTCGGAACCTGTCCCGCTTAGACGGACTCTTCGGCGATAAGCAGAATATGCGGATCCAGACGAAGGTGCAGATCGGACGGCGGGACGAGTTCATGATCCTTGACCAGCCGGAGATGGATATAGGTATCGCATGGTTTAAGCACGATGAGCACGGCAATGAAGGGGAGAAAAGCCACGAGCGGATCCGGGACGCTTGAATCCTTCGATTGCGCCGCATCTTTCCGGATTGATGCGCTGAACCAGAGTTCAAGCTGCGCCTCTTCGGCAAACTTCTTGAATCCGGCGATCTCCTCGGGAGTGGATTTCTCGAAGTCGTAGCCGTCGACGATGACGACATCAGCGTTGAAATTGCCGTCCTTTATCATGGAAATAATGCCGCGTTGAACCTTGGGCGCGGAAACTCTGTCCTGCCGGAAGTTCATGATCACCCGGTTCCTGATGATGTCATCGTGGACGTCCATCGCGCCGTCGAGGCCGTACCGCCGCGAGATCTCCTCGAAGATATCCTCGTACCAGGAGATGATGTGGGTGGTCTCGCTTGCAAATGAGACATGGATGACATGCTTTCCTTTTAGCAACTGATCGGTCGCAATATGCACCAGACAGGCGGTTTTGCCCAAACCTTTCCGGGCGGATATGACGCCGATATTGCCTTTCCCGAGCCCGCCGTGCATCGATTGTTCGAGGATCCGCAGGGGGCTCCTCTTCACGAGTTCGTTTCGTATCATCGAAGGTTTGTCCTTTTATGGTTCAAAATATTTTGCGTATCCGTTAAATCCAAGAAGAAAAAGCGAATTGCGGCCAAAAAACGCCGACTTCACCCTGATTTTTTCTTCTCCTGAAATTCCTTCTTCAGTTTTTCCGCAATGGATCCCGGCACCTTGCCGTATTTCAGGAACTCCATGGTGAATTCCGCCTTGCCCTGCGTACAGGAACGGAGCGCGGTGGAATAACCGAACATCTCACTCAACGGCACCTCGGCATCGACGCGGCAGAAACTGGTCTCTTCGGTGGAACTCACGATAATGCCGCGTCGCTGGTTGATGGTAGCGAGGATGTTGCCCTGGAATTCGATAGGTCCTTCAACCGAAACCTTCATGATCGGTTCGAGAATTTCGGGTTTGGCCTTTTCGTAAGCCTGCCAGAAACCACCGATGGCGGCAAGCTGGAAGGCAATATCCGAGGAGTCTACCGGGTGGGAGTTGCCGTCGTTGATCGTGCAGGTGACCCCGACGATCGGAAAGCCGATGACTTTACCCTTTGCGAGGCAGGCCTTGAAACCCTTATCACAGGCCGGGACGTATTCGCTCGGAATCGCGCCGCCCTTGACCATATCGACAAATTCATAGTTGCTTTGCGCATTCGGCGCAAGGATGCCGCCGACGCGCGCATACTGCCCGGCGCCGCCGGTTTGTTTTTTGTGCGTGTAGTCGAAAGGTACGGTCTGGGTGATCGTTTCCCGGTAGGCCACCTGCGGCATGCCGGTATCGAGTTCGACGCCATATTCACGCCGCATGCGTTCGATATAAATCTCGAGATGCAGTTCTCCCATGCCCTTGATGATCGTTTCGTTCGACTCCGGATCCACGAAGGTCCGGAAGGTCGGGTCCTCCTTGGTGAAACGGTTGAGCGCCTTACCGAGCGAGTCCGATGATTTACGGTCGCGCGGCGAAATCGCGAGCGATATGACCGGTTCCGGCACGTGCATCGATGTCATCGCCAGGTTGAGGTCGTTCTCGGTAAAGGTGTCGCCCGAGGCGCAGTCGACGCCGAAAAGGGCGACGATGTCGCCGCAGGTCGCCTCGCTGATGTCCTCCATGGAGCTGGCATGCATGCGGATGAGGCGTCCCACCTTGAAGCGCCTGTTGCTGCGCGTATTGAACAGCTCCATCCCCTTGCGGACCGATCCCTGGTATATTCGAATATAGGTGAGCTGGCCGTACTGGCCGTCTTCGAGCTTGAACGCGAGGCTGACATGCGGAAGCGACGGATCGGCTTTCAGCCGGACCGGCGCTTCGTTATTATCGAGGTCCACGGCCTGGTTCTCGCGGTCGGTGGGGGCGGCCAGATAGCGCACGACGCCGTCGAGCAACGGCTGGATCCCCTTATTCTTATAGGCCGACCCGATGAAGACCGGCGTCATCTTGAGCGAAAGGGTGCCGGCGCGAATGGCGGTCCAGACCTGTTCAGCCGTTTCCTTTCCTTCGAGGAAGGACTCGGCCAGTTCATCGGAGTAGAGGCTGGCCGAATCAAGGAGCAGTTCGCGCTTGGCGCGCGCCTCGGCCATGAACTCTTCGGGAATCACCTCTTCGCGGATGTTCTCGCCGTTCTTGCCGTCGAAATAGAGCGCTTTCATGGTAATGAGATCGATCACGCCGACAAATTTCTCGGCAACGCCCATGGGTATCTGCAGAAGCACCGCATGGTGGCCGAGTTTTTCACACAGCTGCTGTAGAACGCGATACGGATCGGCGCCGGAACGGTCGGTTTTATTGATGAAGGCGATGCGGGGAACGTTGTACCGCTTGAGCTGGCGGTCCACCGTGATCGACTGCGACTGCACGCCGCCCACCGAGCAGAGGACGAGGATGGCGCCGTCGAGCACGCGCAGCGCACGCTCCACCTCGATGGTGAAATCCACGTGTCCCGGGGTATCGATGATATTGAAAGAGTGTTCGAGCCACTCGACATTGGTGGCCGCGGACTGGATGGTGATGCCGCGTTCCCGTTCGAGATCCATGGAGTCCATGGTTGCGCCGACGCCATCCTTGCCTTTCACCTCATGGATGGCATGAATTTTATTGCTGTAAAAGAGGATTCGCTCGGTGAGGGTGGTTTTTCCCGAATCGATGTGCGCGCTGATCCCGATGTTCCGCATACGGCTGAGTGAATCGACTGCATTCATGAAATTTCACTACTCCTCTGCTTGGAAATTATCGACAATGAGAATTGTCGGGGTTGCCGTTATTCAGCCCGGCCGCCATAATGCCGGACGGGCCAAAAATCAGCCCTCCGGGATTTTTGAACACTCCCACAGCCGTTGAGCACTCCAGGAAGGACTGCAAAACCGGGATCGTTCCTTCAAAACAGCGGAAAAAGCCATCTTAGACAGGTATAATGTGGTGCTTCCCCGCGCATAAAATAGTATAAGTAAAAGATTCGAGGCAAGATGTTTGAAAATAGGGGAGGAAATCGCACATTTTATCTATAAATAAAAAGATTCTTCTTGGTGGGGGCATCGCTGAATACAAGAATTTCCGATGGGGGAACCATGAAATGGTTCCCCCATTTTGCCAAAAAGGCATAATGGACGCATTATTATAGCCCTGATTGTGGCAGCCCCTGGCCCAAGCCTCCTTGTCCGTGAAGAAGCCGGGCTGCGGGGTCTTTGGCACACCCCCTCCAGCGAAAATGCTCGGCTAATCCCGCCTTTGGCGGGGCCGGAGCACTTCCGCAACGCCTTCTCTATAGGATTGTTTTGTATCATTGCCTTTATTATATTATCCAAAACACAATCCAAGGCTACTCACGAAAAATCTCAAAGCGCCTGAATACTATGAAAAAAACTCCCGAAGAAATACTTGATGAATTATCACAAAAATTTGATAAAAATAGAAAATCGTGGAGCACTTTGAACCACCAAGATCTTTCAAAGTTGTTTTTATTAGCGATGGCAATTGCAGAAATCGGTCAAGTTTTGCAGCAATCTGCAATACCGCAGCACCAAAAAAGATGTTGTGTAATATTTGATGAAATATTCTCGGACATCATAACTGCTACATTTTTGGCTACTTGTGCAATTGACAAACCGGCCAACATAATCCTGCGAAGGGTAATGGAACTTGGAATAGCTGTTATCTATTTATGGGATATGCCACATATAATGTGTTCCTGGGAGGATCTCGACCACGATCTTAGTTTTTCTGAGATGGTCAATCACGTGAATTCAGATGGATATAAAAAATATGTTTCTGAATCTCTCGATAGACCCATTGAAGAATATATTGCTAATCCCATCATATTGAAAAGCTATTATGGAAAATTAAGCGATATAGTACATGGAAAGATTACTTCATTTGAGAGCGATTTGCCTAACCGGTTTACTTTTATTAAAGATGATTGGAGTTATTTTGTTATAAACGCACTATCGATTGTTAAAACATTAGTAGATGCCTATTTCAAGAGATTTTCAGTTAAAGATAAAATTATTGAAATATTACCTGCACTTAAAAGACTATAAAGGATATACTATGGCTTCTAAAGAATTCGACCTACTACATGCCGCAAGAACAGAGGACTTAGAAGATTCACAAATAACCACACTTGCAGTTCTTGGTGAGGCTGAAAAAGAAGTCGTTGAAAAACTCAAATTTAGCGGATCACATTTATTACAAGGTGCAAGAGGTATTGGAAAATCGATGTTACTTCGAGCTGCAGAAGCCGAGCTCGATTCAGAATTCGATCGTGCAAAAATTCTCGGAGTTTATGTCAATTTTAAAACCAGCACGTTATTGGAGGGAGTCAAGGCAGATAAAAAAGATGCATTTCAGGTATGGGTTGGAACTAAAATTCTACAAGCAACACATGAGAAGCTCGCTAAACTGGATTTGATTTCAGAAAGCTCTGCAGACGACCCGTTTAGAAGGATTTTTGGTGTATCTGCCTCAAAGAAAGGAATGAGACATGTTTTGGAAGAAAAGATTCATCTTCTGCAACAGCTATCTCAGGGTGCGCAACAGGAAGAGATTTTAAAGAAAATTGGGGAAGACTTTCTGGAAAAGGTAAATGACATTTCCTATGTAAATGATATTATAAAGGAAGTCATTGAAGAATTTAAAATTCAGCGTCTTGTTTTTCTATTTGACGAAGCGGCTCATACTTTTATTCCTACGCAGCAAGAGATATTCTTTGAAATATTTAAGCTATTACACGGTGGGAAAGTAGCTGTCAAGGCTGCTGTTTATCCCTCTGTAACATCCTATGGAAGAAATTTCGAAATCGGCCATGACGCGATTCTTATTAGCCTCGGGAAATATGAGCCTGGTAGTACCGGAAGACAAATTGCACGGAATATGTATCGCGAGCTACTACATAAGAGGCTTCCACCTGGAAGTAAATTAATAAAAGAAATATATGCGAAAGGGGAATTGCTAGACAATTGCATTCAACTATCGTCAGGAAATCCTAGGGCATTTCTTCATCTGTTCACTAGATTATATGACAGGGGCTATACAGAAAGAGCTCTTTCTTTGGCGGTACAAGATTATGTTGACCAGGAACTTATACCATATCATAACGGGTTATCGCAAAGATTGCCAAAATATGCACAGCATGTTAAAGTTGGAATTGAATTGTTACGTGAATATATCATTCCGGAAATTAGGAAGAAAAATAACCGTGGGAAAACCACACAATATCAATCAGCATTTTTTACCCTTCAGCGGGATATTCCGCCAAATCTAAAATTAGCGATTGACCTGTTATGCTATTCTGGAATACTATCGAAGCAGGGTACTGTTAAAATCGCCGCGCGGCAAACAGGACTAAGATATATGGTTCACCTTGCTCTTCTATTTACAGAAAAAGCCTTTATAATAGGAAAGGTTAGTCAAATTATACAAATGCTGAGCCTTACAGATTATAGAGAATTTAGTGCCTTAGATAATAACTTTACACCTTATCTAGACGATCTTAAAAGCCAGTCTGACAAATGTCCCTCTTGTTCAGCCGAACTACCAACAAATGCAAAGTTTTGCACTGAGTGTGGGCTGAAAATAGAAACAAAGTCTATAGTAGGGGTGTTATTAGAGGATTCTGTTAGAAAACTTTCCATTAGTAATAGGATCGCTGATCGTGTCGAACCAGTATTTCCTAAAGTGGGTGATGTTATACATGCAGAAAGAAGAGATGTTATGAATATTTCCTACATTAAGGAAGTGCGGTCGAAAATTATTAAGAATGCAGCAGATGAGTACATTTCAGGATAGCCGCAAATATTAGGCGGAAGCGGAGGATTTCGGAGCAGTAGAAAATGTAGAAAATAAAGATTTTAGAGATTTGTCTCGTTACAGCAGCCCACTTTTTAGCTCACCAGACATGGGTGCTTATGCTTATGGAGTAAGGGATAATAGCGCTGCTAAATAAGCCCCCTTGCCATCGTTATCTTGCATCCCTCTTTTTCCGTGAATAATTTTACCGCTGCGGTTTCCCATTCAATCCATTCATCGCTATCAAGCAAGGTATATACCCGGATTACGAATTCGTTCCCTTTAATAACAAATAATAACAAAAAGACCTGCCCGCGATACCTTCCGCAGCCAGGTCCTTTTTTTACGATTGAAGCAGTACAGAGTTACGAATTACTTCGCCGAATTGCTCCCCGTTGCCGGAACCGCCGGCGCCGGCGGCGCTACTTTCTTTTCCTTATGAGGGGGGTTAAGAAATACCTTGGTCGCGACCATTTTGCCATCTTCCATCTTGAAAGAAGCGGCTACCCTGTCATCGGCCTTGAAATCCGCAAGCGCCGTACCCTTCGGCATGAATTCCGTCTTATCGGTCGTGGAAAGGGTATCCTCGCCTTTTCTCGTTTTAACGACGAGTATGTTGGCAACCGCATCAACGGAAACGACTTTGCCAAATACCATATCCTTCTTTTCTTTGTGAGCCGGAGCGGCTTTGGCGGCAGCACTGTCCTGAGCGGCAAATGCAAAACTGCATGCAACGAAACCGGCCATAAGCGCCTGGTAAAGCTTCATACAACCTCCTTAAAATTAGGTGAGTAAGATAAAATAGCAAACCGCTCAGATTAGACGATTATGGTAACGAATTTGTGTCCCTGACCATAACCACGTAATTTTTCCTCTTCAGCTGCGTATATTACTATAGAATGTTATTATATTTATGGCAGGGAACAAGGGATAGAGGAGCGGTGTCACATAGTGCAGGAAATAGTGGACTAATATAATGAATAAGGCAAATGGGTTAGTCGAAACGATATGAAACGAAAAGGAATTTCTATGAATAAGCTGATTGGAATAGGCGTGCTGCTCTTCGCCTACGGAAGCGCGTGGGCGGGAGCTCAGGAGGATGATCTGATTAACCTCGCAAAGTCGGGGGTCAATGCGGAAGTTTTAACCGCTTACGTCGACGCCGCGAAGGGACCTTTTCATCTCACGGTCGATCAGATTATCGAGTTGAATAAGCTTGGCGTCTCATCGCACACTATCAGTGCGGCGCTCAAGCACGGCGGGCAAGCGGAAAGTTACCCTTACCCGGGAAATGCAAATTACCCTGCTGCTCCCGCAAATGGTTCATATTCGACTTCCGCAGAGCCGCCTGCCGTAGCGCCTGATACGGTGGCCGTTGCAACCTCTCCCGATGTGGAAGTATATCCGTACCCCGATCCATACTACGACTATTGGCCCTATGTCGGCCTGGGATGGTGGTGGGGTCCGAGTTACGCGTGGTGGGGCGGTTATTACGGTCATGGGTATTATGGTCACGGGCCTGCCGTGCGAGGAGGCTCACCCGGTTTTCATTCTAGCGGCCAATTCGCGCGTGGAGGCTGGGGTGGGTCGAGAGGCGCGTGGGGTGGCGGCGGGTCGAGAGGCTGGGGTGGTCGATCAGGTGGCGGTGGCAGGGGAGGCGGAAGAGCCGGGGGTGGCGGGCGGCGGTAACCGGGTCTTCGGGGATGAATCAATAACGGATCTTTTCCCTCGTTCCTGAAATGATCAAGTACCTTTTGTGCGTGAGGGCTCAGCGCTGTTTCAGAAAAAAAGAGATTTCTTCGAGCCATTCAAGTTTCTTCTCGGTGGGTTAACCGCATATACTCCGCAATCTTCTCTCGTTCGATAGTGGAGCGGAAGCCTTTTCTATCCCAAATAATACAGGTAGTACCATTTTTGCTGGCAATTCCATTGTCCTGATTCCCCTCTTTAAGGTATTTTGAAACTTCTCTACGCTAAGCCTCAATCCCATGAGCGTCCATGAAATGGTTTTACGGCATAGCCCTCCTCATCGTGGCGGTCCTGACGCTGTTTCCCCTGATCCTGCTCTCAAAGGATACGGCGGAGCGACATTCGGGCGCCATCGTCTACCACTGCACCTATCCTGCTGATGTCAAGTCCATCGACCCCGCGACCTGCGGCGACGATATCTCCTCCATCATCCAGGCGAACTTCTTTGAGGGCCTGTACGCCTACGACTACCTCAAGCGCCCCGTGGAGGTGACGCCCCAGCTCGCGGCGGGCATGCCCGCGGTGTCGGACAGCGGGCTCACCTATACCATCCGCCTCAAGCCGGGTGTCCTTTACCACCGCAACCCGTGCTTCGGAAAAGATCCGACCGGCGCGCATCCCTGGGGCACGCGGGAGGTTCACGCCGCCGATTTTATACTCGCCTTCAAGCGAATCGCCGACTACCATATCAATACGGGACTGGCCTGGGCGTTCATCGCGGGCCGCATCGCGGGCCTCGATGATTTTCGCGAAAGCAGCCGGTTGTACCGCATCGGCGATTTTTCCCGGTACGACCGGCCGGTCGCGGGCCTCGAAGCGGTCGATTCCCTCACCGTGCGTATCCGGCTTGGCAAGCCCTTTCCGCAATTCATCTACATTCTTGCCATGCAGACCTGCGCCCCCATACCGCGCGAACTCATCGACTACTGGTTGACCACCGAGAACAACGGGCATGGCGGGCGGCGTCCGCTTCCCGTTCATGAACGCAACCCGGAAATCACCGAGCCCGGCGAGGCGGTGGGCACCGGGCCCTACCTTCTTGACTTGATGAAACGAAAGTGGAAAATACGCCTCGTCCGCAATACGGAGTTCCGGCCCGACTTCTACCCGTCGGAAGGACAGCCGCCCTCGGCCGACTACCCCGGCGACAGCGCCCTCGGCCTTCTGGCCGACGCCGGAAAGCGGGTGCCGTTCATCGACGAGATCGACTACCGGTATGTCGACGAGCAGTACACCTCTTGGATGATGTTTCTCTCAAAGCAGGCCGATGTCGCCTCCATCCCCCGGGAGACGTTTCAGTCGGTCGTGCGACCGGATAAACAGCTGACCGATGAGTGGGCGCAACGCGGGATCCGGCTCGCCCGTTTTACCGATCCCGCCATTTACTGGATCGTTTTCAATATGGAAGATTCAATCGTGGGCCGCTCAAGGGAGCTGCGGCAGGCGATCTGCCTCGGGTACGATGTCGAAAGTGAAATCGAAGTGCTCCTCAACGGACGGGGCAGGCGGGCGACGAATACCGTGCCGACCGGTTTCAAGGGGCACGACGAAGCCGGGGACGGGCCCTACTGCCGCTACGATACCGTGGCGGCAAAGGGCAAAATCGCGGAGGCGAAGGCACGACTGAACGCCCTCGGGCTCCTCGTCAAAGGGGAGATTCCGGAGCTGAAGATCGATCTCTCCGACGGGCCTGACGCGATCAGGGAGGCGGAGTTCGCCCGGCAGCAGTTCGGAAGGATGGGGCTGCGCATCAAGACCATTTTCAACGACTGGCCCACGCTCCAGCGCAAGGTGAACAACAAACAGTCACAAATGTATATGATGGGGTGGGTCGCCGATTACCCCGATGCCGAAGACTTTTTGCAGCTCTATTACTCCGGCAACATCGACAAGGGGACGAACAACTCCAATTACCGCAACGGAGCCTTCGACAGCCTTTACGAACGGATCAGGGTCATGCAGGACTCGCCCGCGCGCACGACGATCTATGCGACGATGATTCGCATGATCAGCGAGGATTGCCCGGTGATGCTTAAATACGAACCGGAGAATTTTGTCCTGTACCACGATTGGGTCGGCCCCATGAAACAGCATCCGATCGGGTACGGGTTTTTCAAATATCACCGTATCGACGAAGCGAAACGGAAAGCCGAAGGCGGGGGTTCCTGACCATGGGACGTTACGTTATCCGACGCCTGGCGCAGGCCGTGGTGACGGTGTTCGGCGTCATGCTCGTCACGTTCGTGCTCTTCCGCGTCATCGCGGGCGATGTATCGAGCGCTTATGTAAACATGAAGCTCGGGGCCGAGGCGAAGCTCGCCTTCAACGAAAAACACAAGCTCGACCGGCCCGAGATCCTGAACTTTCATCGTCGCCTGGTTCTTACCGACCGCTCGCAGGGAAACTTCATGTTCTCGGTCGCCGATTCCGGAGCGTCAAAAGCGGCGCGTGCGCTCGAACTCCACCTTGCGCCGTACCAGCCGGCGCCGGGACGGTCCTCGCAGGGGCTCACCATGGCGGGAAGGCTCGTCTTCAACCTCTCGCCGACGACGCCTCTAGCAAAAATGACCGACCGGAAGCCCCTCACGGCTCCGGCGAACCAGTCCGCGTTGCCGCCGTTTCTCGTGATAACGCTTTCCGACGGTACGCGTCTGGCGATAAATCTTTTTGCCGTAACGACCTGCGGCGACCTTGCAAGGGCTATAAACGGCGACCCGGCAAACCGGGGCAGGCTTGTCGCAAGTATTTCCCGCTGGACGCCGGCGAAGCTGTTCGATTCGCAGTTCTTCTGGCATCTTTACGAGAACATCACCTTTTCCGGCCGGAGCTACGCCACCGAGCAATCCATTCTGCAAACTATCGCGGAGCGTGGAAAATTCAGCCTGTCGATCACGGTCCCGGCCATGGCCCTCGGGCTCTTTCTCGCCATGGTATTTGCGTGCCTCGTTGCCTACTACCGGGGCGGGTTCATTGACAAATTCACGGTCTTCGTGACCGTGCTCGGCATGTGCATCCCCTACCTTGCGTACATGCTGCTCGGTCAATGGATCATGTTCAATATCGCGCCGAAATTCGCCGCCGGTCTTGCGAGTCCCGCGGCCATCTACGTGCCGGTCGCCATCGCGGTGGTTGCGGGACTCGGCGGCTCGGTCCGGTTTTACCGGGTCGTCATCCTGAATGAGATCAACAAGGATTATGTCCGGACCGCGCGGGCCAAGGGGGTGCCGCTTCCCGCGATTCTCTTCAAGCATGTTCTCAAGAACTGCATGCTCCCGATATTGACTGAGGTTATTTCCGAGATTCCGTTCCTCATCATGGGGGCGCTGTTGCTCGAAAAGTTCTTCGGCGTGCCGGGACTCGGCGACCTGTTCCTGACGAGCATTACCTCGCGCGACGTGCCGATCATCACCGGGCTTACCTATTTCACGACGATTCTCTATGTCGTGAGCCTGCTTTTAACCGACATCCTGTATGCGGTATTCGATCCGAGGATACGGCTGCAATGAACGCGATGAATACGACAATGGGTCGAAGCCTGTGGGGCAACGCGGTCGTGCGGCTCCGGCGTGATAAAACGGCGCTTTTCTGTTTCGCCGTTATCGTCATCTACGCGGCGGTCGCAGTCGTAAGCCCCATCGTTTTTCCGCACTGGGATGCCAGCTACAACTACCGGCTGCGCAATGCGCCGCCGTCCTTTCACCATCTTCTCGGTACCGATGCGCTCGGCCGATCGGTGCTCGTGAAAACGCTGCTGGGAGCGCATGTGTCAATGACCGTCGGCTTCATGGCCAACATCATCGCCATACCGCTCGGACTTCTGCTCGGCGCGTTTGCGGGCTACTTCGGGCGCCGGATCGACGATATCATCGTCTGGTTCTACACCACGGTGGCGAGCATTCCGGGCATCATCCTTCTCATCGCCCTCAAATTCGCTTTCGCCGACCGGACATTGTGGAGCGGCACGCCCTTTGAACTCGACCTTTCGGGCATGGCGGGCGTGTATCTCGCACTCGGGCTCATCAACTGGATTGCCACCTGCAGGCTTGTCAGGGCGGAAACCATGAAAGTCAAGGAGCTCGATTATGTTCTGGCCGCGCGCGCGTCGGGCAGGGGCGATGTCGCCATCCTCGTGCGGCATATCGTGCCGAACGTTTTTCACATCGCCATTATCAATTTTTCCCTCGGCTTCGTCGGAGCGATCAACGCGGAAGTCATACTGAGTTTTCTCAATATCGGGGTTCAGAACCTGCCGAGCTGGGGCAAGATGATCAACGATGCGCGCATGGATCTCGTAGTGGGCCGCTGGTGGGAGTTCACCTCGGCCGTGACCGCGATCTTCGCGGTCGTGCTCGCGTGGAACATCTTCGGCGACCGGCTCCGCGACGCTCTCGACCCCAAGCTGAAATGACGGCTATGCTGACTGTAAAGAACCTCTCGACAAGTTTCGACACCGAAGATGGCATCGTGCGTGTCGTTGACGAGGTCAGCTTTCGTATCGACAAGGGGCGGATTTTCGCGCTCGTCGGCGAAAGCGGGTGCGGTAAGAGCGTCACCGCCCTTTCAATAATGCGACTCATCGCCGAGCCGCCGGGCCGGATACGGGCCGACGCCGTCACCCTCGACGACATCGACCTCCTTCGGCTTCCGGAGCACCGCATGCGCGAGGTGCGCGGAGGCCGCATCAGCATGATCTTTCAGGAGCCGATGTCGTCGCTCAACCCGGTATTTACCTGCGGCAGTCAGATCGTGGAAGCGATCAGCCTTCACCGCGGCCTTTCAACGGTCCAATCGAAGAATCTGGCTGTTTCGCTGCTTGCAAAGGTGGGCATTCCCGACCCGGACCGACGGTTCTACGAGTACCCGCACCAGATGTCAGGCGGCATGCTGCAGCGCGTCATGATCGCCATGGCGCTCTCGTGCAACCCGGAGCTTCTCATCGCCGACGAGCCGACCACCGCGCTCGACGTGACCATCCAGGCGCAAATCCTCGATCTTATCAAGGGGTTGCAGGAAACTGAACGTCTGAGCATCCTGCTCATCACGCACGACCTCGGGGTCGTTGCCGAAACCGCGGATATGGTGGGGGTCATGTACGCCTCGCGACTGGCCGAAATAGCCGATGTCAAAGCGTTGTTCAAACGGCCCCTGCACCCTTATACGCGGAGCCTGTTCCTCTCGCTGCCGCGCCTCGGCGAAAGAAAAACCCGTCTCGAAACCATTCCGGGAAGCGTGCCGAATCCGCTCGAATTTCCCTCAGGCTGCACCTTTCATCCGCGCTGTTTCCTGACTCAGCAGCTTGCAAAGGAGGGCGCCGCGGCAACGGCCGAGGTTGACTCCGGCCGGGAATCCATCCCTGTCCTCGAACGGTGCGCGCGATCGAGACCGCCGCTCCGCGAGGTGATGCCGGGTCACTGGTGCTCGTGCTGGGAGTGTCCGGGGTTTGCCGGGGGGAAAGAGACGGATCCATCGGCGGAATCCGCTTCGTTGGCGACGGGAGCGCCGCTGCGATGAGTAACGCATCGACACAACCGCTGCTGTGCATCGATAACCTGCGGGTGCACTTCGAGGTTCGCGGCGGCCTTTTCGCCCCGAAACGATACGTCCGGGCGGTGGACGGCGTCGGTTTTACCATTGATAAAGGCGCAACGCTCGGTCTGGTCGGCGAAAGCGGGTCGGGCAAGACCACCGTGGGCCGCGCGATTCTGGGGCTCATTCCGGCCACGGGCGGACACGCCATGTTCGACGGCATCGACCTCTTCGCCCAAAAGCCCCGCGACTGGCGGCAACAGCGCAAACGCATGCAGATCATCTTTCAGGATCCCCTGAGCTCGCTTGATCCGCGCATGACCGTGTCCGCCATCGTGGAAGAGCCGCTCCTTGTTCAGGGAGGGCTTGGCAGGAGGCAACGAAAGTTGCGTATCGGCGATCTGCTCGAACGGGTGGGATTGTCGAGCCGTTATCTCAACCGCTACCCGCACGAATTCTCCGGCGGCCAACGGCAGCGCATCGGCATCGCCCGGGCGCTCGCGAACCGCCCCGACTTCATCGTGTGCGACGAGCCGGTAAGCGCGCTCGACGTATCGATCCAGGCGCAGATCCTCAATCTGCTGGAAGATTTACAGAACGAGCTTGGCATCGCGTACCTGTTTATCGCACACAACCTCGCCGTGGTCGAACACTTTGCCGACGAAGTCGCCGTCATGTATCTTGGCCGCATTGTGGAGCAGGCGTCGCGCGACGCGCTCTACGCCGATCCCATCCATCCTTATACGAAAGCGTTGCTTTCGGCGATCCCCCATCCCGATCCTGAAAAGCCGAAAAAAAGACTTCGGCTTTCCGGGGAGACTCCGTCGCCCGTATCGCCGCCTCCGGGCTGCCCATTTCATCCCCGATGTCAATTCACGCGCGACCGGGCGAAGAACCTGAGTACGGGCGAGACATCTACGATCACGAGTAACGGGGAGGAGATTCGGATCGTGGCGAGGTGCGCACGCGAGACGCCGACGCTGCGACCGCTGACAAGCGGCGTATCGCACGTCCATGCCTGCCTGCTTGCGGGAGAATAGTCTCGGTTTTCAGCCGGAAAATCTATCACTGCGCAAGAATGCTATCGATCACGGCAGCCAGCCTGCTGCTCATTTTTGCCGCGCCGACCGGGCATAAATGGTCGTACCGTACACGTCGTCATCGATATGATCATTGTTTCCACCGTTACTGCCTTGTATAGTAGAGCCGCTTCGTGTCAAACCCGAGTTCACCGGCCCGGCCCACGAGACGGCGCACCACCTCCGCATCAAGCGCCGGGGTTCTTGATAAAATCCACAAATACCTCCTGCCCGAGGCCACCATGGCGTACCGGTACTGTGTCGTGTCAAGTTCAATGATCGTGTAATCGCCGAAAAAGGGGCCGAAAAAGGAGACCCGAAAGGCGCCGACATCCGTCTTTCCGGCAAACTATGCCCGGCCGACCGAGCGGGCGTGTCGCCCCTCCCTGCTTCCCTCATTCACCACCCGCACCTTGCCGTCTTCCCGGAGGGAATAGGTTGCCGTGACGCTGTCCAGGTTTTTTTCAAACCAGGCGGGCAGCCGGGCGATTTCATACCAGGCACCGAGATAGCGGGTAAGGTCGAAGTTCGTAACCGGAACGAGCGATTGGACCGCCGCGGAAACGAGTATCGCGGAGAGCGCCATAATAATCACCTGTTTCGGGAGAAAGGGAAAAATCAAGCGGGGAAATCTGCCGTAAAACTGAACCAGTCGAAATATCATGGGAAGTCTGACGGAAGTCCGACTCCTTCAAGGTTGGGTTTAACGCTTGTGTTCTCTTTTCTCCATTTATTCTAATTTTCTACGTCGAATATTAGTATATCATATGATCTCACTGAGCGAATATGGGAAGTTTCCTCTCCTGCTATGCGTCCGCGTTCGCCGCTATCGGCTTGATGGTTCCGCTACGGCGATCTTCCTCTTCCGGCCACCCATGCCAATCGTTTTTTTTGATCTGCTCAAGAAGAGCCGTATCGGTAACCCAATCACTTTTTGTCACATCCCAGGACGTTGCAAGTTTTTCCGGCCAGTTGGTTTTTATTTCGGACAAAATCGTTGCGTCAAGTTTTGCCTTATAGAATGATTTGACTTTTCTGATGTCGGTTTTCACAAAGATGGCTCCCTGAAGGTCCGCCCCTTGAAGGTCGGCTTTCCCAAGGGAGGCTTCCCCAAGGTTGGCTCCCTGAAGGTCCGCTCCCTGCAGGTCGGCCCCCTCAAGGTTTGCTCCATGGAGGTCTGCTCCATGAAGGTCTGCTTCCTTAAGGTCTGCTCCCTGAAGGTTGGCTTTCTCAAGAATGGCCCTTCCGAGGTCGGCTCCTTGTAGGTTAGCTTTCTGAAGGTTGGCTCCCTGAAGATTAGCTTTCCGAAGGTAGGCTCCCTGAATGTTGGCCCCTCGAAGGTTGTCCCCTTTCAGGTTGTCCCCCTGAAGATAGGCTCCCTGAAGGTAGGCTCCACGAAGATAAACCCCCTGAAGGTTGTTCCCTTGAAGGTTGGCTTCCCGAAGGTTGGCACCTTGAAGGTTGGCCCCCTGGAGGTTGTTCCCCTGCAGGTTGGCTCCCTGAACGTAAGCTCCCCGAAGGTTAGCCTCCTGAAGGTTGGCCCCCTGAAGGTTAGTCCCCTGAAGGTAGGCTCCCCGAAGGGTGGCGTCCCGAAGGTTGGCCCCCTGAAGATTGGCTCCCTGAAGGTAGGCTCCTTCAATATTGGCTCTCTGAAGGTTGGCTTCCTCAAGATTGGCTCTCTCGAGGTCGGCTCCCTGAAGGCTGGCCCTCTGAAGGTTGGCTCCCTGAAGGTCTGCCCACCGAAGTTCGACTCCCTCAAGGTCCGGTTTAATGGTTTTATTCTCTTCTCTCCATTTATTCCAGTTCGCTACTCCTGATTTTAGTATATCAATATGATCTTGCTTCGCCAGCATAGAAACCTTCCTCTCTTGCTATCGGTCCGCGTTTGCCGGTATCGGCTTAATGGTTCCGCTATGATGATCTTCTTCATCCGGCCACCCATGCCAATCCGGTTTCTTGATCTGCTCAAGAAGAGCAGTATCGATAATCCAATCCATCACCCTTACATCCAATAGTGTCGCAAGTTTTTCAGGCCAGTTGGTCTTTATTTCGGAGAAAACGCCCGGATCAAGTTTTGCCCGGTAAAAGGATTTAACCTTGCTGAGGTCGGCTTCCACCAGGTTGGCGCCGACCAAGTTTGCGCCCGCCAGGTTGGCTCCCGTCAGATTGGTCCCCGCCAAGTTGGCTCCCGCAAGGTTGACTCCCGCAAGATCGACTCCAGGAAGGTTGGCGCTATCAAGGTTGGCGCTATCGAGGCAGGCTCTTTGAAGGCGGGCTCCCCGAAGGTCGGCGCCCGTAAGGTTGGCGCCCGTAAAATTGGCTTCGGTCAGGTTGGCTCCCCCGAGGTGGGCTCCTCCAAGATCTGCACCCGCGAGATCCACTCCCACAAGATCGGCTCTTTCAAAATTGGCGCTATCAAGGTTGGCGCTATCAAGGTGGGCTCCCTCAAGGTTGGCTCCTCGCAGGTTGGCTCCCACAAGATTGGCTCCCTCAAGGTCGGCCCGCTCAAGGAAGGCTCCGGCAAGGTGGGCTCCCCAAAGGTTGGCTAACCGAAGGACGGCACCCCGGAGAACGGCTCCCCGAAAGTTGGCTCCAGCAAGATTGGCACCATCAAGGCGGGCTTCTCCAAGGTCGGCATCCAAGAGGTGCGCTCCCACAAGGACTGCTCCCCGGAGGATCGCTCCCCGGAGGACGGCTCCTCGAAAGTAGGCACCTTCGAGGTGAGCCCCCTCGAGGTCGGCGCCCTCAAGGTGGGTGCCTTGAAGGTCGGCTGCCCGAAGGTTAACGAATTCAAGTTTTGGCTTGGTTGCTTTGTTTTCTTCTCTCCATTTATTCCAATTCCCCACTCCTGATTTTAGTATGTCAATATGATTGTGCAAAGCCCGCATAGAAGCTGTCCGCTCTTTCTATTTGTTCGCGTCCGCTGGTACCGGCTTAATGGTTCTGCTCCGGTGATCTTTTCCCTCCGGCCACCCATGCCAATCGGGTTTCTTGACCTGCTCAAGAAGAGCCGCATCGATAACCCAATCCATCATTCTGACATCCAATAATGTTGCAAGTTTTTCAGGCCATTTGGTCTTTATTTCGGATAGAATATTTGGATCAAGTTTTGCCTTGTAGAATGATTTAGCTTTGCTAAGGTCGACTCCCTCAAGGTCGGTTTCTGAAAAGTTGGCTCCTCGCAGGTTGGCTCCCACAAGATTGGCTCCCTCAAGGTGGGCTCCATCAAGATTGGCCCCCACAAGATTGGCCACCGCCAGGTGGATTCCCTCAAGGTGTGCTAACCGAAGGTCGGCGCCCTCAATGTGGGCTCCCTGCAAGGAAACAAATGCAAATTCGGGCTTGGTAGTTTTGTTTTCTTTTCTCCATTTATTCCAATTCTCCACTCCGGAATTTATTATATCGACATGTTCTTGTAAAGCCCGCATGGAAGCCTTCCACTCATATTTTATACGATCGCGTTTGTCGTCGGTATCGGCGGCTATGTTACTTAATTTAATCAATCCTCAGTCAAATTTCAATTATTTCAATCAGATTAGTGCCTCTATCTCCTCCTGAATCTGACAAAAGTCCGCAACGGTTACTATCTAAAAAATGGAAAGCATCGATCTCCCCGGTCTTATCGTTTCCTTCTCCGCTAAATCATCACCTTAAAACCAGCTTTTTACCCCCCGGTGTTCTGGTGTCGAGTTGTTGCAGCTTCCGGCAAAATATCCGGTTTCCGGTAGTTTTTTGGGGGGGGTATTTCGAGAAAGTTTGAGACTTGGGGACAAAAGTAAAAAGCCCCGAATACCTCGATTTTACTAAGGTTTTCAGGGCTTTTACTGGTACGGCCAAAGGGAATTGAACCCCTAACCTTCTGATCCGTAGTCAGATGCTCTATCCAATTGAGCTATGGCCGCACTATTTTAAATTTAAGAAGTTACAAACTTTATAACTTCACGTATCAAAATAATCATTTTAAAGATATTGCCAGACTGATTTCGCCTGATATTCAACGAAAGGAGTAGTATCGATACAATGTTGCTAAATATAAATTATCGCCAAGATAGCGGTACGGTACAGGGCGCTCCGAATCACTGGAACGGAGCCGCTTATTCCGGCTCAGTCCGGGAGCGACGTATCCGCAGCGATATGGCGATGGCGTGCGACGACGCATGGAGTTTTTGCAGTCGTCCGAAACCGGAAGGTTTTATGAATAAGCTCCGAGGGTTACCATGAATGGTCCGGCATGATCAACGGGAATGCAGTGGGTGAAGCGGGGCGGATTACCACCAGGAAAACAGCGCCCAGAAGGTAATGATCTTCGCGGTTTCTAAACACACCCAGGTGCGTAGCGTTCTGGTTTCCCACCAGCGACTGATGGAATGACGCGTCCAACCGTACCGTTCCGCCGGGACCGGCAGGCAGTGCAGGCGGATGGCTGGATCACGAAAAATTTTTTCTGCGATGAGTTTGATTCTTCGCATATGCAGGGGGTTCGAAACCAGGGCGATATGCAGCGGCCGCATGGAGAGAGCAGGCTGGTTTTTCGGGTCGGCAGGATTAAGCCCATCGGCGTGATCCTGAGGGGCGACACTCTGTTTTTTAAGCCAGCAGGCAAACCCTTTGACTTCTGAGATCGTATAGCGACAGGTATCAAGAATCGTTACCCGGGACATATCGACCCCCTGCCGCTCCAACAGCCTGGCGTACCGATGGGCATAGTCGCTTATGACCCAGTGCGCTTGCGGAAAACGGCGCATGAGATCGCGTGAGTAATTGACGCGGATGTTTTCACCGCCAAAAGTAAAGATGACGTCGATACGCGACGGTATTGCATCCGATACCGCAAGCCACGGGCCGACCTGGGAAAAGATACCGGCGATGACGCCAAGCAGAGAAACGAAGACTGCGAGCGTAAGGAGCCGCAATTTTGTCTTTTTTTTCGCCATATGGCAGTCTTACACTCGGCCGAGAAGCCGGTACGCGGCTATGCCATACCACTCGTGAAGCGCGGTTGTCGAGTTCACAAGCGTGGAGGCGCTTGGTAAATGGGCAATGAATTTCCTTTGACGAGGTACGTCGGCGAGGTAATTAGTCGGCGCCGGCTCGACCGTGAATCCGAGTCTGGTAAACACCGCTGCTGCGCGGGGCATATGCATCGCGCTGGTGACCAGGATAATATTCAACGGCAGGTGCATACTATCAAGTAATTTCTTTGTGTAAAGACCGTTCTCGTAGGTGTTACAGGATTTTGTTTCAAGCAGAATCCGCGTGGAATCGATGCCGAAAAGCTCCCGGAGAAGCCGGCTGCTCGCTTCGGCTTGCGAACTTTTCGTTGTCCGGATAAAATCAAGATTCCCGCCGGTTATGACAATCCGGGGAGCTGTTCCCTGTTTGAAAAGCCGGGCTGTGTAGAGAATGCGGTCTCCCGCGGCATTGATCTCGTCGTAGAGACGTGGCGGCATGCACTGAACTTCTCCGCCTGTAAGGAGCACGATGGATGGGGCCGGCGCGATGCGCGGGATCGGAGAATAGCGACTCTCCAGACTGCGCACGAGCAGGTACGAGACGGGGTCGGTCGAAAAACAATAGAGAACCGTTCCGGCCGCTATACAAAGCGAGAACCCTGTTTTTCTCTTTCGCATCATGACCGCGACGGCGCCTGCGGCGATGCACGCTACCGCAAAGCCCAGGGGGTAGAAGAGCAGAGCGAGAAAGTTGGAAAGGTAGGAGAAGTACATCGGATTGTTCATACCGAAGCGTGTACCGGTTTTACCATCGCGGCATCGATGGTGGTCATGGCGCGACCCAGACATTCAACCGTGAGTATGAGCCGGTCCTGGTCGCGAACGGTAGTAATGACGCCACGGATGCCCCGCAGCGGCCCCGCTTCGATGTACACCTCGTCGCCTTCCGCAAAGCTTAATGTGCAGGGTTCCAGAGGCACCCCTTTTTCAAGGAGGCTGTATACCTGCCCGAGTTCGGCGATGAATTTTTTCTGGTTCCTGATCTCGAGTATTCTTGCAACGTGACCGGTTGCATAGAGCCGCGTATGGGTCTCTCGCGTGCCGGCAAAGCTCAGGTACCCGGCAAAGAG
>JBEKOX010000033.1:0-34396 GCA_049521335.1 Chitinispirillaceae bacterium | reverse complement strand
AGCCCGAGCCCGCATACGGAGGCGGTGGCGCTGGCGACAGGCTTATTCACCGTGAATACTCGCCTGAACAAGGGAAAGTTTTCGCTGT
This sequence comes from Chitinispirillaceae bacterium, assembly GCA_049521335.1. GTDB lineage: Bacteria > Fibrobacterota > Chitinivibrionia > Chitinivibrionales > Chitinispirillaceae > BOG-1184. Next base: position 34,308 of record JBEKOX010000033.1, on the reverse strand, counting down.
TATTATAGCTTATCCATGAAGCAGTCCAGGTTATCGATTGGGCATTCCCGATCGATGCTCCGATCAGGATGGAGGCAAGAAAAATCATAAACTTTGAGATGCGATGAAGGTTTTTCATACCTGTATCCGCCATGAGTTTATGGTACAAAAGTCAGAGAGACTGGTTGACGCTTTCCCGTTGCTTATGATGATCATTTTGACATCTTCGGATTTGTCCAGCAAGACACCCCGCTGGCGCTATGGACCCGCACTCGGTTGTACCAAGCAATATACTCAAATATTCATGGCTCCGCAATTCTCGCTTCCTCACACCTTTCGTGACTGAGCCACTTCGCATGTTAAGAGGTTGAGGGATCCGCTAACAGGGGCCACACCCATGGGGTTTTCTGTCTACCTTTGGGGTCTTTTGATAAAATCGGGAGGAGAAAAGAGATGCCCGAAAAACAGCGAAATTTGCGGTTTTTCAGGCATTTCAGGGTGGCGGAGGATGAGGGACTATTCGGTAAAATTGAGCAAAATTGAGCAAAATTGGGGAAAATTGAGCATATTAAGGCCATTTGCCTGAAATAAAAAAGATTGAAGATTCTGAATTCAAAGCTTATTTTATCCTCCTCATACGTGTTCCAGTCCTATCGAAAAATCGCCTCCAAACATAAAAAGCTGTCCCTGACCGAAGAACGAAAGCTTATCCGAAAAGCCAGAAGGGGAGATGTTCTCGCACGCCAGAAGCTTCAGGTCCATCTGATCGGGTTTTTCATCTACCGGATCGAAACGACCCTCTGGTACCCCTGGCGCCAGGAATTTGGTGAAGACATCCTGCAGGAATGCATAATTTTCGCAGCAGAGAGGCTGCCTAAATTTAAGCTCTGGTTCAAAAGCAAAACTGGAGAATACAAGAGCTACCATTTCAGCACCTATCTCTGGAAGGGCGTGACCGGGATCATCATCCAGCAGATTAGAAGAGAAAACCTGCGCCGGAAGAAGGAACGGGAATATTGCCGGGCATAAGGCCATATTGGGCTGTTCGAAAAGCTCAGAAACGTCGGAGCCTCATTGATGCACTCTGGCAGGAGCCGGAAAAATTTGATTCCAAAGCGATATTTTTTAAAATCCACCGATTCAGAGTATTTATTTTTGATTCATGCAATCCAAGCCCAAAACAGGTATCTTCATATTGCGCAGCGAATTAAGGAACCCAACTGGAATAACCATATGAAAGATCGTTAACATGACCGAAAATGAACTTGCCTTGATCCTTCAAGAAGGGGAAAGTTATTTCATTGAATTCAAAGAAGGGATTTCTTCTTTGATTGCACGTGAACTTGTGGCTTTTTCCAACGCTTCGGGCGGCCGTATTCTGATCGGAGTTGATGATAAAGGCGTGGTTAAGGGGACGGATACTGGCAATACGGCGAGGTCAAGGATTCAGGACTTTGCCAACAACTGCCAGCCTCGCGTAAGAATAAGCCTTGAAGTTTTTAACAGACTTCTTATCGTTCATGTTCCTGAAGGCAAAGATAAACCTTACCATTGCAGTGAGGGGTTTTTCATCAGGATGGGCACGAATGCCCAGAAAATGACCCGCGACGAGATTGCCGATTTTTTACAGGCTGAAGGCCGGATACGATTTGAAGAACAGTATCATCGTACATTTGATTTCTCCAAGCACTATGATTCGCAACGGCTTGAGGCTTTCCTGCGGCTTGCGGGTATTCGGAAAGAATTCGAAGATGCAGCTATTTTGGAAAATCTGGGTGTCGCCGATAGAATAGGCGATACGATTCGAATGAAAAATGCAGGTGTCCTTTTTTTCAGCAAATCCATAGAATCGCTTTGCGAACAAGCCACTATAACGTGCGGGGCTTTCGAGGGTATCGAACGTTTTCAAATCGTTAATCGAAAAGATTACCAAGGAGATATAATTACCAATATCAATCTTGGAATGCATTTCATCCAGCAGGAATTGCGGGTACGTTACTCCATGACCGGGACCGCACGCCGCAAGGAGATTTTTGAAATTCCTGTTGATGCCATTCGAGAAGCTCTGGTTAACGCCGTTTCTCATCGTGACTATTTCCAGTACGGTAGTCATACCACCGTCGATATTTTTGATGACCGCATAGAAATCAGCAATCCCGGTGGTCTGCCAAAGGGTCTTTCGGAAGCTGAGTTCGGCAGGAAAGCAGTCAGGCGAAACCAGATCATCGCTTCCCTCCTGCAAAGGGTCAACCTGGTTGAGAACATGGGAACCGGCATCGGCAAAATCCGGCGGCTTCTTAAAGAAGCTGGATGTGCAGAGCCGAAATTCGAATTCGGGAATTTTTATACGATTACTTTTCCACGTCGATGGGCAGCCCAAAAGAAGAAGACTACCCAGAAACTACCCAGAAAGACTACCCAGAAACTACCCAGAAACTACCCAGAAACTACCGTCGCACAGCAGCGGATACTGGATTATTTGACTGATCATCCCATGGCATCCCGGAAAGAAATTGCTGGTGCTGTTACCGGAATCACTGTGGATGGGGTAAAATACAACCTGAAAATACTCAGGGAAAAAGGAGTTTTGCTGCGAATAGGTCCAGACAGGGGCGGGCAGTGGCAGGTTCGAAAACAAAAATAAGGGGTGATATCCATTTATTTATGAATTCACTCGACATGCCGCATGATCGTGAAAAGCGAATAAGTGAAATTCAAGTTCGCTTGAAGCAGCTCGAAAACGATAGGGAATCTTTGCTGCAGGAGCTTGAAAGCATTCAGGCCGATTCTTCGGCTAAAACTGAATACGGGACCCCAGCAAGTAATTTTCCGCCAACCTCATCAGAAGAACGCATCAGTTTTTTCAGCAGATTATTCCGCTGTCGTGCCGATGTTTTTCCAAAATTATGGGAGAATGCCGCAAAAGGCATTAAAGGATACTCTCCTGCTTGTAAGAATGAATGGGTAAAGACTCTATGCTCCAAGCCTAAAATCAAATGCTCCTTCTGCTCCAATCGGGTATTCATTCCCTTGGACGAATCAATCATCCGCGATCATCTTGAAGGAAGGATAACTATAGGCACATACGCCATTCGCGAAGATGATGCCTGTATCTTTCTGGCCGCCGATTTCGATGAGGGGCAAAGTCAGCAGGATGTCCTGGCCTACAAACAAGCGGGCCAGGAATTGGGCATTCCGATAGCCGTCGAGCGGTCACGGTCCGGCAAAGCCGAAATCGCTACTGGTGGCTCTCAGGATTTCGGAAAATGGGGTCCGAAGAGTCGAACTCGGGACTATTCTTTACCTTATCGCGCGGGTGATCCAGATATATGCTGGAATCGGCCCAATTCACCTTCTTTATCCATGAAGGCACGATAAATACTTTTTTCCCCGGCAGCCAGTTGCCGGTATCCACAATCAGGAAACGAATAGCCCAGGTTTCATCGTCAACGATAAAATCTTCCACATGCCCGATTTCGCCGTCGGTAGCGTGAATATGGTAGCCCGTCACGTGGCGGGTGCTGCGCAGATGAGGATCGTCGCTTCTCTTCGAGTCGGGAGATTCCACCGGCGGCGAACTCTCAAAGAGGGGGTACGGGGTTATGCCGAGCGTACCGCCGTAGCCGCCCTGCCAGTACATCGGCCACTCGTAATATTTATGGATCTCCTCCTCATGCTGCCGGTATACCGGCTTCTCGGTATCGATATCCGGGCTGTTGCGGACCTGGGCGCAGCTGAGATTTACCAATAACGCATGGGCCTGCTGATCGAGTTTTTTCAAAGCAACAAGGGAAATAAGTACCTTGCGTCCGAGCAGCCAGCTGCCCGTCTCCGCGACCATATAGCGGATCGTCCAGACGGCATCGTCAAAATAAAACTCGTTTACCTTGCCCAAGTCGCCGTCGGTGGCCCGGATCACATTGCCGATCATGGTACTGATACGATGTTGCATGGTGCTTCCTCCGTTTTATAGGTTTTACAAGCGCTGCTCTTGGAATCGTTGTTATAATGTCAATTTTGCCGATCTTAAACAGGCGCGCTATTAAGGAGCCCCTCACTTTTTCAGCTCGACCGCCTTCTTTTTTTCAAGGCTGTCTTTTGCCTTCTGTTCCGCTTTTTCCTTCTTCTTAAAATAGCCCCGCAACAAAAAGTTGCTTTGCGCGGCATGGATATCCTCGTTTAATCCCTTGCTGCCCTTTTTGAGACTTACGATGGTCTGACCGATATTGTTGGCCATCGTCGAATCCTCGATTAATTTCCAGAGCGTACCGTGTCCGTTATTGATTTTGGTCATCATGTCCGCCAGCTGTCCTGAAATGATTGCGGTATTATCCGCGGTTACTTTAAGCTTGGCGATGATGGCGTCGGTTTCAACCGGCTCTGTCGAGGTGATTTCCTGGCCGTTCTGCACCATGGGGGCATCATTGCTGCCCTGCGTAATATTCAGCAGCCGGTCGCCGATTATTCCGGCGGACCCTATGCCTACCTGGCAATCGGTTTTAATGAACCGCTGGACGCTCTTTTTTATCAGCATTTCGACCCGCACGGTCGAATCGTTGATAATGTTGATGTTATCGACGGTGCCCACATTTATTCCTGAAAACCGGACGTTGCTTCCGACCTGTAATCCGCTGACATTATAGAACGTCGCGGTGAGTTTGAATACAGGATTAAACAGATTCTTCTGCTTTCCTATGATAAATATGCCGGCCACAAACAGCGCGAGGCCGCCGGCAATAAACAATCCAAGCCGAACTTTGTAGTGTGGTGTCTGCGAATTCATTGTTCCGGTCCGGGTTTCAGGGTCGTTTCATGGTTATTTAAAGAACGATTTTATTGCCGCGTCGGTTGAGTTCTCGAAAGTTTCCAGGGTTCCTTCTAGATAGACCCTTCCATCCAGCAACATGATCAGGCGGTCCGCCGTTGCGCGGGCGCATTCGATGTCGTGCGTGATGATGATGGACGATGTTTTGTATTTCTCCCGGACCTCATTGATGAGCAGGCTTATTTCATCCGATGTCACCGGATCGAGACCGGTTGTCGGCTCGTCGTACAGCATGATAACGGGGTCCACGACAATGGTCCGCGCCAGGCTTATCCGCTTGCGCATGCCGCCGGAAAGCTGCGCGGGCATCTTATCCAGGGCATCGTATAAGCCGACCTGTTCAAGAACCTCCCTGATTTTTTCATTCCTTTCCTCCTGCGTAAGCTTTCTCTTGATTCTTCGCAGGGGAAATTCCAGATTTTGCCGTACGGTCATGGAATCGTACAGCGCGCCGCTTTGAAAAAGAAAACCGATTTTTTTCCTCAGCTCTCCCAGCTTATTGCCGCTCAGTGAAACCATATTTTCTCCCAGTACGGTAATTATTCCGGCGTCGGGATTTAATAGGCGAACGATGCATTGTATCAGCACGGATTTTCCCGAACCGGATTTTCCAATTACCACCAGGTTTTCGCCGTAAAAAAGCTTTAATGAAACATCTTTTAGAACTTCCTGATTACCGAATTCTTTTCTGAGGCTATCTATTTCAATCGCCGTTTTGCGGCTTTTTGATTGAGCCGGGTCTACTGTCGCCCCTTGAGTAACGGGTATCATTATTTACCGTCATTCCTTGCAACAGGAGTGAATATCTCTGTTATCCCCGAATGGGATTATTGATGAATCATCGTTGTAATAAATCCGTAATTTGCACCGCAATCATGTCGACGATTATCACCAGCAGTGAAGAGATCACCACCGCCGAATTCGCCGCGATGCCGACGCTCTCCGTTCCGCGTCCGGCGGTATATCCCTTGTAACATCCGACCAGACCGATCACGGCGCCGAAAAAAAACGATTTTACCACTGCCGGAAAGAAGTCCAAAAACGTAACCTGCGCAAATGCCTGGGAGAAGAACAAAACAAAGGTTATGTCCCCCTTAATATTTGCGCCCGCCCAGCTTCCGACGATGCCGAGTCCATCGGCATATACTACCAGGAGCGGAACCATGAGCGTTGCCGCCAGTACCCTGGTAACAACCAGAAATTTTATGGGATTGGTTGCCGATACCTCCATGGCATCGATCTGCTCGGTTACCCTCATCGACCCGAGTTCGGCTCCCATGCCCGAGCCGATTTTTCCTGCGCAGAGCAGTGCCGTTATGACCGGCGCAATTTCTCTGATAAGGGATATGGCCACCATTCCGGGAAGCATGGCAACCGCCCCGAAATTGACGAGCGCGGGCCGCGACTGAATGGTAAGGACGAGACCCATGATGATGCCGGTTACTGAAATGAGAGGCAGGGATTTATAGCCGATGTGAAAGCATTGCCGCAAAAATTCCCTGAATTCAAAATCGCGGGAAAAGGTTTCCTTGATGATGCGCGACAGGAATAAAAAAACATCGGCGATTTCGGATAACAGCCGGTTTACGGCTTTCCCCCTTCCGGAGGCTTTCCCGCCGGGAATGGGGGAGTGCTTCGTAATCATGTACACGCTCACCACCGCAGATGCATGGTCCGCAAATGCATTGAATGGGTGCCTAAAATTCCGAAGGCGCTCAGGAGCCATACTATCACCAGTATGACTACCACGCCATTCAGGATCTTCTTGATGTTCCCGTCCATAGGGATGTAGGAGTTGACGAGCCACAATAGGACGCCGACAATGATGAGCGTGACGAGAATGGCAATTATCGACATGGTTCCCGCTCCTCTTTATTTGAAAAGGTGACACGGAGTCCGGTCCGGATTCGGGTTGGACACGCCGCCGTATGAGCCTCTGCTGCGATCATTTCAGCTTCATTCAAGCCATTCCAGCATGGCGCGAATACTGCCCGAGGCAAGCGCAATACTCGAATCGGCCGCGCCATAATACAGGTGGATCGTGTCCCCGTCCGGAGCAACGGTATACCCGCACGGAAAAACGACATTGTCCACATCCCCCTGCCGCTCGTAGGGTTCTTCGGGACCGAATACCCACTCATCGCCGCGCTTCAGGCACTTTTCCGGCGTATGAAGATCAAACAGCGCCAGCCCGAGACGGTAAATGCACCCGGCGCCGGTTATCTTTACTCCATGATAAACAACCAGCCAGCCCTGTGAAGTTTCGATAGGTGGCGTCGAAAGGCCGATTTTATTGGCGTCCCACCATGAGCCGCGCCGTGCCGCAAGCATGATCTTGTGGCTGCCCCAATGACGCAGGTCCGAAGAATAGGATATCCAGATATTCGCTTCGGGCCCGTTTACCGGACGATGAATGAGCGCCCAGTACTCGCCGATCCGATAGGGCATGAGCGCGGCGTCCTTGTCCTCCGGCGACATGATTTCGCCGAACCGTTCGAAAGCATGAAAATCCTCGGTAAGCGCGAGTGCCACGCCGGGACCTTCACGGCTGAAAACGGTATAAACAACGGCGAACTTTTTCAATTCCGGAACCCAGGTAATTCGTGGGTCTTCTATTCCCCACAGCTCTTCGGGGTAGTGTTCGGGATCGGGACGAAGCGTCGGTTCAGTATCAATCTTCCAATCATCGACGCCGTTGATTGACCGGGCAGCGCAGAGGTGGGAATGGCCGCGCCGGTCTTCGACCCGGCACAAAAGCAGCGTGTTTCCATCCTGCAGCAGGACAGCGCCGGGGTTGAACACACTGTTGATCGGATAGGGCCACTCCGCAGCGGTCAGGATCGGGTTGAGCTTATGCCGATGGAAGAGTTCAGGATGGAGATTACCCATGACGATCACGCCTCAGTGGAGGGAAGGGTATTTTCCGCCAGTCGCAGTTCCATGAGCGCCTGGAGAAAGGCAAGCGTGGATTCCGCGCCCTGGTTTTCGTTGGGACGGTCGGGGTGCAGTCCATCGCGGCAGCCGCCTGTCGTCGGGTCATAAATGGGAATGTTCAGATCGTTGCGTCCAAGGAACCACTCGAAGGCCCGTCTCGCCTCTTTGTGCCAGCGTTTGTCCCCGGAAATTTTGTAGGCTTCCAGGCAGGCGGAAACCATTGCTTGGGCTTCCACCGGCTGCTGATCGAAGCGTACCCGTTCCCCGCCCTTCTTATAAAAACCGTTGGATCCTATGGGGACAAAATGCCCCCCTTCCTTATCTGCACGCTGTAAATCGGCCAGCCAGCTGAGCGATTCAAATCCCGCCTCCATCATGCCGGCATTCGGAATCCAGCGGCCGGACATGATCAGCGCATGCGAAAGCGCGGCATTGCAGTAGGTCAGCGAGTCTTCAAACCAGCGCCAGTTGTCGGTGCGGTTGCGCTGGTACATAGTGAACAGCCGGCTGGCCAGCTCCTCGCGGACCTGATTAGCCTCGCGCGCGCCCGCAAAACGCCGGAGATACTCGTGAATGCCGATGAGCGTAAAGGCCCAGGCCCGTGGACTGCTTGTTTTTACAATCGCCGGCAATGCCTGCTCGAACATCCACCCGGCCATGTTGTGCAGGGCAATCGAGGTAGAGCGGCCGAGCACCATGCCGAGGGACCACAAGGTCCGTCCGTGGCTGTCGTCTGATATGCCTTCTGCAAGCCAGCGGCGCTGGTAATCCATGACATTGTGAAATCGCCCGGTCCCGGTATCGAAGGCGTACCAGACAAAGGCAAGATAGCGGGAGGCAAGATCGAAAGCCACGCCGCTGCCCGCCTCCTCCAGGAGGGCGCTTACCATGAGCGCACGGGCATTGTCGTCGGTGGTGTAGCCTTCGCGGTAATTCGGTACGGTAAAAACCGCATGCTGGAGCATGCCGGTCTCATCGGTCATGTGGCGCAGGTGATCGAGTTTCAGGGGCGGCAGGTCGCCAAAGCTTTTATCGAGAGCCTTTGCCGTAAAGCCTGGAGCGGCGAAATTCCGGCGCTCGGACCGCGCGCGCTCAAAACTTTCCCAGTACCGCTGCGCCACCTTCGGCCAGATCATGGATCGCCCGAACAGGTACGCCCGCTTGCGCATGGCGTGGCGTTTGGCCTCATTATCGAGCAAGTCATTGACCTGTGCTGCCAGCGCATCCGGATCGTGAAACGGCACCAGGACACCCCGCTCTTCCGCCAGGAGCTCCTCGGCATACCAGTACGGCGTCGATACTACGGCCTTACCGGCGCCAAGGGTGTAGGCAAGCGTGCCCGAAGTGATCTGCGCGACATTCAGATAGGGAGTGATGTAAATGTCCGCAGCGCTGATAAACTCGATGAGTTCTTCCAGACTGACAAAACGGTTGTAGAAGATCACCTGACTTTCAACGCCTTTCTCCTGCGCCAGCCATTGCAACGAAAGCCGGTACGTTTCACCATCGTTCCGCAGTACGTGCGGATGGGTCGCCCCCAGGATGATGTAGACCACGTTTGGATGCTTCGCGAGGATCGCGGGCAGGGCGTTGATCACATTTTCGATGCCCTTGTTGGCCGACAACAGCCCGAAGCTGAGCAGGACGATTTTTCCTTCGACGCCGAACAGGTCCTTATGGAAGCTGGGATCGACAAAAGGAACATCGGGAATACCGTGCGGGATGACGTCTATCTTATCAATGGATATGCCGTAAATTTCCTGCAAAAATTTTGCGCCACGGTCGCTCATGACCACCAACCGGTCCGAAGTCGCCGCGATATTCTTCAGCACCAGAAGCTGATCCGAATTCGGGTTGTCCAGAATGGTGTGCAGAGTCGTAACGATCGGCATGCGCAATTCGTGCAGAAGCGCCAGAAGGTGGCTGCCCGCCCGCCCGCCGTAGATGCCGAACTCGTGCTGCAGGCAGACGAGATCGACATTATTGATATTGAGGAAATCTGCGGCACGGCTGTAGGAGCGGATGTCCTTTTCCGTCAGTTCGAACCGGACCCGGGGCGGATACGCGTAGCCGCCCTCAATATCATTAACCGGCAGGGCGATGCACGAGGCCTCCGGGTGGCCGGCCGCGATTGCTTCGCACAGGTCGGTGGTAAAGGTGGCGATGCCGCACTGGCGCGGCAGGTAGTCGCCGACAAAGGCCACGCGTTTGATCGAGCCTCCCGTCGCTTCGCGGGTTATGATATTTATTCCTGTATCATCCGTCATGATGCTTTCCGGTTTTCCTATCCAGAAAAAAGTTGCGGACCTTCGCGGCAATCTGCGGAACGGTCATTTTGTCGGCTGTTTCAACTCCTGCAAGCAGGTGCGCGAGGTGATGCTTTTCGAACCGTTTCTTCAGTTCGCCCTTGGCCTCACCGGGGCCAAGTAGCACTATGGATTCCGCATCCTTCGTTGACGCAAGCACCGCATCGTAAAAAACATTGAGTTCACCGGTAAACTCACGTTCCTGCGAATCGTCTGCCGCCATGTTCTGCGCTTCGCGCGGAATGACAGAACGTACGCCCCCGAAGCGGCCATGCTGTTTTTCAACATCCGATCGCAGCTCTTGTATTTCTTCGCCGTTGCCGGAAATACTCACCACAACTGCCTTCCGGTGGTCGATCCACACGCCTGTTTTCATGCTCATAGAGGTCTCCTCACCGCTGTATACCCGCTCGATTTCAATGACTTCTCAGTTCAAGGAGACATTGACTGCAATTCCAATGCCGGGATAGTTCTGGTTGTACATATAGTAGCCGCCGTCGGTATAGTTAATGTACACGTCGTCGTTATTGTACCAGTCGCTCGACCAGGTTTCGGGCCACGGGTCAAGCATACTGAACCAGAATCCATTGCAATAAAATCGGGGGTGGCCGCCATATATTACCAGCGAGAAGCCGGACATCCGGAAATCATGCCCCGGACCGAAATAACCGTCGAAACGGGCCTGGGGGATACGGTAGCCGTTGTATCCTCCGCGCTGCTGCCAGGTGCGATGCTCGGCCTGCCAGTTATGGGCGCGATGCTGCTGCCAGACCGCCTGGCGCTGTTCCTGCGGCACCGGCTGCCCGTGTGGTGCAGACCGGTTGGCCTGTGCCTGCTGGGGCCGATGGGTCTGCTGAGGCTGTAGCGATGCGGGATGCTGTCCCGGCTGACCCGGTACCTGCTGCCTATGCTGTCCAGCCTGACCATTGGCCGGCCGCTGTGCAGCCTGATGCTGTCCCTGGGCTCCCTTCGGTTGTGCCGATTGCTGATGCTGGGCCTGCTGCTGGTGCTGACCCTGCTGCTGCTGGTGCTGCTGGCCCTGCGGCGCGTTAGCCTGGTGCTGCTGACCCTGCGGTGCGGTAGTCTGGTGCTGCTGACCCTGCTGCTGGTGCTGCTGGCTCTGCTGCTGCGGCCTGGTTTGTTGCGGGTGCTGGCTCTGCTGCTGTTGTGGTTTGGCCTCCTCCTGATGCTGCTCCTGCGCATAGCGCGGAGCAACGGTTGCCAGCAGCAATAAAATCCCCAGACGGGCTGTGATAACCATCGCTGCGCGATTGAATTCTCCCATACATCAACCTCCGTTTCAGTGTTATTGCAATAATTTCAGAAAACTACCCGGTAACTGTCCGCCGCCACTGTTGAAGCGACGACGGTTTTTCATTTGCCTGCAAAAGAGATCGATAGCACTATTATAGGTATTTCCTGATACAAGGGCCAAATTGCCCGGACAGGCCCTCACCGGATGCTGCTTACCGTCCGCGTCTGATAATCCGTTCCCTTGCCAGCTCGTTGGTTACCAGCGCGGCAATGCCGCTCTGCAGGTCGGTCACGGAGCCGGGATCAGGGGTCCTGCTCGTTGCGCTCCAGATCATATGGCCGTTCGGTCCGGTCGTGGCGACATCGATGGTGCGAATGGCGACCGTTTGCGAGTCGATGTATCCCGGGTGTTGCACGACCGTATAGTAGGTCCAGTAGGTCGGCCAGAAATAGCTGTAATCATTATGTCCGACGATGGTGTTATGTTCCGGAATATAGCGGGTATCGGTTTCGGCGGGTTGCCTGAGAATAACCATAATGCCGTCGAATCCGTTCGCCTGCACGATCGAAATCACCTCATTGGAATCCGGGGGAAGATCGGGAAACAATACATACGATGGCGTAGCGGCCACGCCATGCCGCACAAGCTGGCCTGCAAAGGCATCCTCCCAGATGCGCCGCTTTGCAGCATCCTTTCTCACGGCAATGACCAGCATCTTCCCCAGAGGAGGCGCCTGAAAGGCTTGATCGTGCCATTTATTGACAAGACTGGAGGATGTCAGGCAGCCCGACATGCAGCTGATCAAACAGCCCAGCGCAAGCGCCGCTGCAGCCTTCATTAAAAAATTCATAATTTGCCCCTTTTTGGTCGATGCTGCGAATAACTACTCCTCATATCCGTCAAGAGCAATCCAAAAAAATAATCGTGGACCCCGAGGAAACCCGGACCCTCAACCGCTACCCTTATCTTCATGATTACAATATTTTTTCTCGACGGATGATCCTCACCAGGATGACGATGACGGCGATAACCAGGAGGAGGTGAATGAACCCTCCCATGGTATAGGAAGTAACCAGCCCTAAAACCCACAGCAAAATGAGTACGACTGCTATCGCGTAAAGCATAGTCCGCTCCTTTTAATTTCGTAAATCCTCGCGGCAAACGTCGCCGGTTTCTGTAAGGAAGTTATCGGCGAAATGACCCCACTTTTGCGGCTGCCTTGCCTGCATACCCCGGAACTTCCCGACTGCGCTTCTGCAGTGCCTTGAGGAGAGTGCTCTTCTCGATACGGGCCGCATTCACCTTTTCAACTTCCTTTTCAGCTTTCAGCCAGTCTTCGAGCGGACTTCCGCACTCTCCCTTCCGTTCAAGGTACAAATCGTAAGCCAGCGCCTCGATAATCCCGTGATCAGAGCTCATCAATAACTCCTTGCAAGAATTGTTTAGTATTCTCCCGATATTTGACGTTTTAGATTGCCCGGCAACCCCTTTTCATATATCCCCATCATCGATACCTTCGAGATGTTCAATGGCGAACCAGGTGAATTTCCTGTTTTTGTCGATAACCAGCAGCTCCGTCTTTTCGCCGGTCACGCGCATGGCGTAGGCATGAGAATGGTACTCCTGATCATCCTTGACATGGACGCGCAGGGAAACCTGTGCGATAAGGGGCTTTTCGGCCCGTTTCTTGAGTAACGGCAATATTTTCATTTTCATTCCTCCTCCAACGCTCTAATATCATGCAAAAGATGTGCCGGGTATCTTCTTGCAGAAATGTCAAAATAACGCTCGAATCGGCAAAGTGCGATGCAAAGGCTCGCATAGCCGGGATTTATGGCGACACTTATAGAAATGCGGAAACTGTTTTTTTTGTTAATGTCTTATAAACAGGAGGTCGAGTCTTATTAATGAGATTTGTTATTGCTCAAGGTGGGGAAACTGTTCTAAGGGCCTTTGGTGGGGGAACCAATCTAAATGCCTCTTGTGGGGGAACCATAAAAATATGGTTCCCCCTGGTCGGAGCCGCGCAAAGCCGCGTCTCCGACTCACCCCTTCCAGCGGGAATGCGCGGCCATGTCTGCCTGCGGCAGACGCTCGCGCACCCCCGCAACACCTCCATTAGGTAGAAAACACATTAAAGATTATGTAAGTCTGCAGGGGCTTAGGATCTTGAGCTCATCTTGAATTCATTTGACGTTGCGTTAGCGGGGACAGAGGGTGCCTGCGAGAGCGTAAGCGACGCAGGCAGTATTTGAAGACCCAGGCGAAGCCGCAGGGCTTCAAACACCGGCTCGGCTCTGCCGAGAGCCCGGCGGAGGCGCGCCGTTGGGCGCCCACCGGGCGCCCAACGGAACGCCCAGAAGTTGACTTTGAATTTGGATTCCGGATCGGCCATCCAAAAGAAGTTGAATTTTCAAAAAATCCCCATTATTTAAAGGTAAAGAGGTGGTGGCATGGTTATTGCACATATTTCTACTATGGAAATTAACCTGAAGCATGCATACCGTTAATTCCCCGGAAATAAATTTCTACCTTCGATAGCGAATATTCGTGCCGGCATATTATGGATGGCATTTTGTTAAGTATTGAAACTGCCTGTCCGCAGGTCGTTTATAAGGTCAATTTCAGGTCTTTTAACCAGGAGGTAAAGTTACATGAATTCCAATCATCATACTGAAACCGCTGTAACGGTCCGGGGATCGTTGTTTTTCAAGGCGATACTGATGCTCGCGATGCTGCTGCCGATCGCTGCCCTGGCGGCTCCGGGGGTACCGGTGCCGGCGTCTCCAACTAATGGCGCCATCAATCAGCCTCTTGCACTCGCTTTGAGCTGGGGCAGCGTGGCGAGCGCCGCCTCCTACGGCGTGCAGGTATCGACAAGTTCAAGTTTCGGCACCACCGTGTTCGGTCAGACCGGCCTCACTACCGCTTCCGCGACAGTGAGCGGCCTTACAATTAATATGATCTACTACTGGAGCGTTAATGCGTCTAACGGCAGCGGGACCAGCTTGTGGGCGACTGCCGCAAGCTTTACGACGATTACCTCTAAACTTGCGCCGGTGAATCTTGGAACAGCCGGCAATTTTGCGATCCTCTCAAAATCGGGAGTTTCAGCCACCGGAACCACATCGGTTGTCGGGAATATCGGCGTCAGCCCCATATCCGCTTCAGCCATAACCGGATTCGGGCTGATCATGGATCCTTCGGGGGTCTTTTCAACCTCATCGCTTGTCGATGGGAAAATCTACGCGGCCAACTATACGTCGCCAACCCCCTCTAATTTGACTACTGCCGTGAACAACATGCAAACGGCGTATACCGATGCCGCCGGGCGGCCGACGCCCGATTTCACCGACCTGTACAGCGGAGACCTTACCGGGCACACCCTCGCCCCCGGTCTTTATAAATGGAGCACCGGGGTCCAGGTGGACGGCGGCGGCGCCGTAACCATATCGGGCAGCGCAAGTTCTATCTGGATCTTCCAGATAGCGCAGAATCTAAACCTGGCCAACGGCGCCATGGTGACGCTGACAGGCGGCGCACAGGCTTCCAATATCTTCTGGCAGGTCGCCGGCCAGGTTACCCTTGGAACGACGACTGCCATGAAGGGAATCATTTTGTGTCAAACGGCAGTGGTTATGAATGCCGCCGCAGCGATGAACGGGAAGGTATTTTCGCAGACCGCGGTTACCTTGATCGGAGACCCCGTCGTCTCCTCGGATAGCTCCTCGGCTGCGGCCCCCGCCGCGCCGACGCTCGTTTCGCCGTCCAATTCGGCAAAGTTTACCAATGGGCAACCGCTGACGGCTACCTGGGCGGCTGCCGCCACGGCGATATTTTACACTATTCAGGTAGCAACGTCTTCCGGCTTCGGCAGCACCACGCTTTCTCAGAGCGGAATTACCGCCGTCTCTTATCAGCTTACGCCAACCAGCGGCATAGTGAATTATTGGCGTGTGAGCGCGACCAATGCCGGCGGTACGAGCGCCTGGTCGAGTGCCTGGACATTGACCCCTTCGGTTACCGGGGTGCTTCCGTCCCTCCTGTCGAACGATACTTATAAATTCTCCATGAAACAGGGTGCGATAGCTTACTCTCTGCCGAAGGCGGAGCAGGTAGTGATCTCTCTCTATGATATACTCGGCAGGACCTCGATGACGCTTAATCCCCGGCAGGCGGTGGGTTCATATTCCTTCAATCTGAAAAACAGCACGCTTGCAGCAGGTAGTTATATTGTGCGCTTCAGTGCGGGAACCTTTGAAAAACAAGCGATAATAATGGTGACACGGTAAGTTTCTCCGGCAAAACTCTTATCCTTTTACAAAATAGTACCAGGGGAGGTTTTATGAAGCGTATCTGCATTGCAGCGGTTGTTGCATCATCCATTGCCCTCAGTGGTTGCATCGGTTCCTTTACCCTTACCAACAAGGTCTACAGTTGGAATGAGAAGGCGACCGACAACAAATACGTCAATAGCGCCATTCTATGGGTGCTGCTTATTGTGCCGGTATATGATGTGACTCTGTTCGTCGATTTCGTCGGCTTAAATACCATAGAATTCTGGACCGGGAAAAATCCCGTGGCATTCACCGGTCCGGATAAACTTGAAAAGGTAGTAGTATCGCACGGCAAGACCTACAGGGTCACGATGGGCAATAATGCCATTACCGTCGATCGTCTCGATGGATCATCCGCCGGGAGAGAGTTTGCGCTGCAGTATGATCCCGCGAAAAAATCCTTTTTTATGAACGATTGCAATGGCCTGTCCTCAAAAGTCGCCTCAATCGACCAATCGTTGCTGACACTTTATTCACCTGACGGTCGGGTAACCACTCGCTCACTCGATGGAAACCCGATGCCGATAGCATTTGCACGCTGATCCTTTAAAAAGCAATACTATCCTGATTCATAAAAGGCCCCCTGGTGAGTTCATCAACAGGGGGCCTTTTGTTTATTTTCCCTATGCTATCAATTTTTTTTGTAAGGAGCCGTCATGTTTTGCAGGATATGATGGACCTTTAATTGATGAGTCGCGGTTACTATAAAATCGAGCAGGATAATTGCCTCATGAAAAATATTCCAGTGGTTTTTTCAAAACCAGCACCCTTCGGCTGTACTGCAATATCCCAACAGATACGGGTAAATATCTTATAAAAAGGCGCTTACTATTTCGAAAACATTTAGTCCAAAAAAGAGTTGCGTGGATCTGAATTCATGAAAATTGATAATGACCCCTCCTGAAAGACCATAAAGCCAGCAGACTCCTATTCCGATATTTTCGAAATTTAATATATCTTGGCTGCTGGTTGAGGTGGAATCGACATTAAAAACATTATTAAACAGAATCACGCTTGGAAAAAAAAGGTAATTGTCATAGGTCCCGGTAGCGTAGGGTGTAATTGCCAATCCGAGGCCCCATCCCAATGCCAACTTGCCGTAATTACTTCCAACGGGATAAATTGTCGGGCCGGAATAAGCCGCCACCCTGGGATACGGCATATTGATGGTAAATTGTTTCATGAATACATAGGTATCGTTCACTATATTATAAACAGTAAAGTAATATTTTTTTCCGGGCTGCGGGTTTATATCAATTTCCGACGTACCATGCATGCCCTGATCCATGATTAACGTTTCCGCATTTTGATCATCGACGGAAATAATTTTTAATCTATACCTGTCGGTGACTTGCGTATCGATGCATTTGATGGTCAATTGTCTTTTATTGGAACCCTGGGGAGACCAGATATAATCGGTGCTGATAACCTCTATCGTATCACGATCCTTACAACTTATGTAATAGATCACGGGTTCCTTCTTTGCAGATCGCCAATAGGTAAGCTGGAAAACGGTATCATCGGTAGTGCATGCAGTGGCTGGGAGTTCTTTCGACTCTGTTGCCGGAGGTGCCGCATTCCCATTTTTTCCAAGTGAAGCATGCAGGTTAATAAGCGGCACCTGCGTGCATCCAAGTAATCCGATAAGCAGCATTAATGGAATAGTTGAATAGTTCAATTTCATTAAAGTTTTCTTTTCTCATTTTTGCGGGAAAAGAGTAAGCCCCGCTTGAAATTGCATGCCGAATATGTACTATAACAAAAAAAACCGGTTTGTTATTTTTGTAACCTGCTTTCAACTACGAAGGCCCCCTTAAGTTAACTACAATGCAATTACCGTACCATAAGACTATTTTCGAAGATTCCCCGGCTGATTGGAATTACATCGAGGAACGTATTGCCTGCTCTCTTTCTTGTTTTCAAGAGTGACCGTCTTATAAATAAGACTTAAAGCTGCCACGGCGAGCGGCATGCCCGGACAAAATCGCCCTCTGAATGCGCTGACGACGCCCCTTCCGTCCCGTCCCAAGGTCCGAATAGTGCCTTAGGGTTCATTATATACCTCAATTGTTGCTTGTCTAAAAGATCGCAGGCATGGTTATTGCGTATTTCTTAAGGCTTGAAGCGAAATTCAAATCTGTTAAGGCGGCGGTCGACAGCCGGGAAACAAACTAATTTATCGCCCGATATGCCATTTCATGCCGGGAGTGTTTTTGTCACCAATCACGGAGGTATCGTATGAATAAAATCATTACCTGCATGTTCGCTTTTATGGCGATTTGCACAAGTGGGTTTGCCGGGGACAGTACCAACAGCGGCCCTTTCGGGGAAAGAGCCGGAGCATTCTCCATCTCCCCTTTCGTGGGGTGGTACAACTACGACGAAACCCAGCTCCTGTACACAAGGCCGGTTTATGGGGCGAGATTTGGTTATGACCTCACCAATCATTGGGGGGTGGAGGCTGTGTTTAACTACAACGCCACGGAATACCCGATCCCCAACGGGTCGTCGGAGGATGCAAGCGCATTTAATTACCGATTGGATCTCCTCTATAATTTCATTCCGTGCGGAATAGTGGATCCCTACCTTGCCGCGGGTCCCGGCGCGACCCGCCTTTACTCGATATATGCGAACGCGACAGGCGTGGGAGAACCGGCCCAGGAGACAAATAACGACTTCACGGTCAACGTCGGCGGCGGGTTGAAGTGGTTTTTATCCAACTCGTTTGATATAAGAGCTGATGTCCGCCATTTGTTCGTTTTTAATAACGTAAATATTAATCCCAACAACCATTCAATCCTGAATAACTGGGAATACACCGTGGGGGTGAGTTTCCTGTTCGGCGGGAATAAATGCAAAACGCCCGTTGCAATGGCGCCGGTAGCTCCGGCTCCCGCTCCGCCGGTGGTAGAGACGACTCCCGAACCTCCGCTCGAACCGATTCCGGTCACTGAACCGACCCCGGAGAAAACTAAATACTTCGTTTACTTGAATGTCCAGTTTGACATCGCCAGGGCCAACATCCGTCCCCAGTATCGTGATGAGATGGCCAAGGTCGGCGATTTCATGAAAAAATACCCGGCAACCAATGCCATAATCGAAGGGTATACCGACTCGGTCGGTACCGATGATTTCAACATGCAGCTTTCGCTGCAGCGCGCCGACAGCGTGGTGAAATCCCTGGAGGTGAATTTCGGCATTGACTCCTCCCGCCTCACCGCCAGGGGGTACGGCAAAACAATGCCGGTCGCTACCAACGCAACCAACGCAGGAAGACAGGAAAACCGGCATATCAATGCAATCATCGACTGCGCCGTCATCGACGTCTCGCAGATCCCCCCCCCGGACAGGCTTGCCATGTCCCTTAATGTGGAGTTCAATTCGCATAGCGCCGCGATCCAGCCCGCCTATTATGGTGCGATCAACACGATCGGCGATTATATGAATAAGTACCCGACCACCTCCGCCATTATCGAGGGACACACGGATAACGAAGGTACCGATGAGTATCTTATGCAGCTCTCACAGCAGCGCGCAGAAAGCGTAGTCGCCTATCTTGTGGACAAATACGGGATCGATCGTTCCCGCCTTACCGCCAAAGGATACGGGGATACCCGTCGCATCGCCTATAACACTACCCCCGAAGGAAGGCAGAGGAACCGGAGAATCAACGCCATCATTGATTTTCCCCTTGCGAAGTAGCGAAGAGAATGCAACTTTACAGTCAGGGAGTCCCGGGAAACGATTTCTCCGGGACTCCCTGACTGTTCATTTTCCGGGACAGATTAATATTGATTTCTTTCCTCAAATGGTTTTCCCGGCTTAAGACCGGCCAAATTTCATGTAACCATCTGACCAGCTTGGGTTCAATTGGCATGTTTTTTGTTTATAGATACACTATATGATCACATTTGAGACCTTGTAAAAGGAATTTATCATGCTTAAAAAAGAATTTTATGCCGCTATCGCTGGAATTGCTCTTTTCACCATCTCACCTCTGTGCTACGGCCAGTTGCTTGAAAGGGATACCTCAAGGGGTACACCGGATGAAAAGATAATCCAGAATAATTCCGCGAGTGGTTCCGAGCGGGCTCAAGCGAGGGGCACCGCCGATACCCTTCGTGTCAACCAGAAGGGTACGGCCGATTCAATGCTGTATAAGGCGCAGGGTACCGCGACCACCTTGCGCACCAAAGCGCAGGGTACCGCTGATTCGGTGCTGTCCAAGGCACAGGGTACCGCGACCACCTTGCGGGCCAATGAGAAGGGTGCCGCCGATTCAGTACGGGCTAAGGAGAAAGGTTCCGCAGATTCGATGCTATTGAAGGCGCAGGGTACCGCGACTTCATTGCGGGCCAACGAGAAGGGTACCGCCGATTCGGTACTGAATAGAGCCCAGGGTACCGCGACCTCTTTGCGGGCCGACCAGAAGGGTACGGCGGATTCAATGCTCTCCAAGGCGCAGGGTACCGCAGATACTTTGCGCACCAAAGCGCGGGGGACCGCAGATTCGCTGCTTTTCAAGGCGCAGGGTACCGCTACTACCTTGCGGGCCCACCAGAAAGGTACGGCGGATTCATTGCGGACTGAAGCGCAGGGCACCGCCGATTCAGTACTATCAAAAGCCAGGGGTACGGCAGATACCTTGCGGGCCGACCAGAAGGGTACCGCTGATTCGCTGCTCTTTAAGGCGCAGGGGACCGCAGATTCGGTTCGGGCTAATTCTGATATACAACGGCAGAGCAATGAAAAAAAATAGTTCCCTGAAACCGGGCTGGAATAACGGGAAACGACGTGCTTAAGCACATGAAAAAAAATGCTGCCGGTGCGGGGCTTACTCTTTTAGTTATATCGGCTCTCTGCTATGGCCAGTTTGCCAGGGATACCTCCGGGGGTACGCCGGACGAGAAGATAATTCAAAATAATTCAGCGGGTGATTCATTGCGGACTCAGGCGCAGGGCACCGCCGATTCCTTGCGGGCTCAAGCACAGGGTGCCGCCGATTCCCTGCGGGCGAACCAGAAGAGTACCGCCGATTCCCTGCGGGCTAAAGCACAGAGTAAAGCTACGTTATTGCGGGCCAAGGCGCAGGGTACCGCTGATTCGGTGCTGTCGAATGAGCGGGGTACCGCCAAATCCTTGCTGACTAAAGAGCAGGGTACCGCGGATTCCATGCTTTCCAAAGAGCAAGGCACCGCCCAAATATTGCGTGCTAACGCGCAGGGCACCGCCGATACGCTGCGGTCAAATCAGCAGGGCACCGCAAAATCATTGCGGGCAAATGCGCAGGGTACCGCCGATTCTCTGCTCTCTAACGAGCAGAGCACCGCCGATTCATTAAAGGCTCAATCGCAGGGTGCCGCCGATACGCTGCGGGCCAACGAGCAGGGTACCGCGAAATCATTGCGGGTCAACGAGCAGGGTACAGCAAAGTCGCTGCAGGGTACTGCACAGGGGGCCGCCGATACGCTACGGGCAAAGGAGCGGGGTACCGCCGGAATGCTTCGGGCAAACGAGCGGGGCACGGCGGATTCACTGCGCGTTAACGAGCGGGAAACCGCAGATACGGTGCACGCCAATTCAGAGCTGGCAATTAAAGAACATCAGATTAAATCCACCGATTCAACACGCCTTGACATGTTCGGCAATTTGCTGAAGGATGACTCCGCCTATAATAAAAAGGCACCCTTGTGGATCCCCGCCGTTGAGGTCGGGGCAGGCCTCTTTTTAACCT
This sequence comes from Chitinispirillaceae bacterium, assembly GCA_049521335.1. Classification (GTDB taxonomy): domain Bacteria; phylum Fibrobacterota; class Chitinivibrionia; order Chitinivibrionales; family Chitinispirillaceae; genus BOG-1184. The sequence goes on along the minus strand of JBEKOX010000033.1, from coordinate 12,938 downwards.
GGGCGGGCGACCGGTATGCCTTGCAATATAATTGGGCCTTGAACAGCATCGACACGTTGATTTACAAAATACATGCGGGCTATTTCTGGGACAATTATACCTTCGGCGAGGGTTTCTGGGCCCATCCCTACGGAGGCGGCGTCAGCTTCGTCGACAGCCGGTCCGCCGGTTATAATTTCTGGGAATCGGCACCGTTGACGTTTGCGGGGGCTCTGGCGTGGAAGTACTTTGGAGAAAATACCCCGCCAAACGTCAATGATTTATTCACCACCACGCTCAACGGAATATTCTACGGCGAGGTACTGTACCGGTTAAGTTCGAATATCCTTGACGACAGAACGGTCGGGACCGAAAGGTTTATCCGGGAACTGGGTTCGGCCGTTCTCTGTCCGTCGAGATTTTTTAATCGCATCATTGACGGTAAGCTGACCCGGGTGACGGATACGGAAGTGTACCAGAAAGCCCCGCTCAATGCCGAATTCTCAATGGGTTCCCGCTGGTACAACAATGGAAACAGTTTCGGGACCGGGCCGAAAAATATCTTTTTGAACGCGCAGCTTGATTACGGCTATCCGTTCGAATACAAGAACTGGAGACCGTTCGATTACTTTACCGTCAGGGCTGAATTGAATACCGGTGTCGGAGAAAAATTTCTTGACAATATAGTCGGCGATGGAGTCTTATTCGGGAAAAATGTCCGCTACGGCGATAATCTTCAACTGCTTCTGGGAATATTCCAATACTATGACTACTGGGATAATTTAACTTTTGAGCTCGGCACCATCGGTTTGGGCGGTGGAATAATGTCGCAATATAACCTCGCGAAATCGACCTACCTCTTTACCAATTTGCATCTCGCTGTGATACCTTTTGCCGAAAACAGCACGCAGGTGGGTCCCTTTGTCCTGCAGGCCGCAGATACGATACGGGATTTCAATTACGGCGACGGCATGGAAGCGAAGTTCGATTGCGGCATCAATTTCGGCTGGGGAAGCATCGAAATTCCTGTCAATTATTACTGGATCAATACGTTCTATGGATTGGGACCGCTTAAAAACGGAACCTTTCCCAATACCGGAGAAAACTATATCGGCATCATTAAACCCAGAATTACCGTCAGACTCTATCATAACCTGAATATCGGAGCCGAACAGCAGATATACACGACAAACAGATATACGCCTATTGGAGATTTTCATGCAATTCGTACAGAACAGCGGGTTTATCTCATGGGGAATGTGGGAAATTTCAAACTGTGAAGCAGGAGCGGCGGTGCATGAATAAAAAAATTATCGGTCTACTGGCTTTATTGACATTTTCCTCAGGCGGGTTTGCCGGGGAAAGTGCGGGGACGTATTCCGTTTCCCCGTTCCTGGGCTGGACCTACTATGACGAGGTCCAGCATTTGTGGTCGGGGCCGGTTGAGGGAGTGCGGCTGGGATATGACCTTGTCGGGCATTTCGGGGTTGAAGCAATGTTTAGCTGGGCGCAGATCCTCGATTCGAATGTAAACTACGGGATTGAACCTGCCAGTGCGATAAATTATCGGCTGGATTTTCTCTATAATTTTTTTCCCTGCGGCATCGTTGATCCATTTCTGGCCGCCGGACCAGGGGGTACGCGCCTTTATTCGAATGACCGGGGCGTGGTAAACCAGGAAATCTTCAGCGCCAGGACCTATGATGATTTCACGGTCAATGCCGGCGGAGGCCTCAAATGGTATCTCTCTCGTCGATTTGTCATGCGAGGCGAGGTGCGCCAGCTATGGCTCTTTAATGATAAAGGTTCCGACAACCCGGTTCTGCATAACTGGGAGTACACCGTGGGGCTGAGCCTCCAGTTCGGCGGAAAAAATTGCAGGAATGGTACCTGAAAACGGCATTTTTACGCGATTTGAGGGGGCCTTACGAAATTCATTATTAAAGTTCTCATCCTTCTCTCACTGAGAATCGGATTCGGATTTGCCGACCAGACGCAGCCTTCCACGCCGGCAGCCGACAGTTCATGCCGTCCATTCAAGGAAAATTTCTGGGTCAGCGGCGGCATCGTCGGCGCCGGTCTCATCTCCGACTACTTTCTGGTACGGATGATTCTCGATAAACCTGGCATTGACAGTTCAGAGTTGGCAGGATTGAACACCAACGCGTATGAGGACTGGTTCGACAAATGGGCGCTCAGGCAGGATCCGTCCCCGCGAGCCACTTTTGAGACCTATTCAGCCAATCTGGCAATTGCCATCTATTGTCTGCCGGCCTGCCTTGCTCTTGACGAAAGCATCAGGCGCGACTGGGTGGACATGCTCGGGATGTATCTCGAAACCCAGTCGATTACCTTCAGCGTTTACAACCTGAGTCCCCTGGGTCCAAATTTTCAAAGCAAATACCGGCCGCTTGCCTATTACAACCAATTGCCGGATAACCAGAGAAATTCGGGAAACAATCGCAACTCGTTTTACAGCGGGCATACCGCTTCAGCCACGACCGCCACCTTTTTCATGACAAAGGTCTATATCGATTACCACCCCGATCTGGGATGGGGAAAATATCTGCTGTACGGGGCAGCATCGGTTCCCCCGCTTTTCATGGGATACCTGCGGGTGCGGGCGCTCGATCATTTCCCCTCCGATATCGCGGCAGGGTTTATCGTCGGGGCGTTGTGCGGTGTACTTGACCCGGAACTCCACCGCATCAAGAACAGGAACCTTTCTCTTGCCGCAATTTCCACACCTAACGGCGGAACGGGGCTAAGCGTAAAATGGGGGCAATGATACGGGAAATTTCGTTAACCGCCGGATTGAATGATCCTTCTTATAATAAGGTAAGGTGCCGCGCCATGAAATCTGCCTATATTAATGCACTAATCGCCATTACTCTTGGCGGCACGACCCTTTTTGCCCAGAACAAGTATGATTTAGGCGAGTTCAAGGACGAGACCATCCAATTCGTCGAGCAGCCGCTCAACTGGGAGGTCAGCGACTGGCTGAAATTCGGCCTGGTCGCCGGCGCAACCGTCGCCGCAACGCAGGTCGACCAATCGGTCCGCAATGAAGTTCAAAAATATCCCGGATATTTAAATTCTTTTCCGATCCAGGCAGGATATTATTGGGGCGTCGGGTGTCCGACGGCGATTTTGGGGGTGGGGTTCGGCCTCACCGGCTGGCTGGATGATTATACGCCGATGAAAAAAATCGGCTTTGAAATAATCCAGGCAACAGCGTATGCCGAACTTACCAAAAGCCTGTTTACCTATTCCGTCGGCAGGTCGCGACCCTACAACAATAAGGGGCCCGGCGTTTTCAGGCCGTTCGACTTTCTTGACGGGGCTTATCAATCCTTTCCCGGCGGCCACGCGACAGCGGCCTTTACACTGTCGACCGTCCTGGCGGAAAACACCAATTCCATCTGGCTTAAAATATTGTGCTATGTACCTGCGGGCCTGACCGATGTTGCCCGTGTCTATGAGGACTCGCACTGGACCTCGGACCAGGTTTTCGGCACTGCCATCGGCATTTTTGTCGCGAGCTGGGTCGTTAATCTCCACAAACCGGGTAAAAAGTCGCGTGTAAAGCTTTCCTCGGTTTACCCGCCAACCATGAGTGTTGCCTTCTGACAGCCAAATCCTGTGATGTAACCATTTTACAAAGTCAAAAGGTGGTAAGCCCCCTGCTTTTACGCCGGTTCTCCCCTATTTCGTTAGATCCCAGAGGGTTGAGTTACTTCCCGCCTGTTTTTTGATCGCTCGCGGATGGACTTTCAAACGAAATCCGGAGCTATCTTAAGAAGACAATTGTCGTTGCATAGTTCCCGCCGGATGCCCAAATTGATTTAAATTCGCCATATATTCCCCATTCCCCGGGTAACGGCAATTAATCGGTTATCCCTTCGTAGTTAAGACGGGTCTCTTTTCAAACGCTTAATTCGATGATTAAACCATAAAATTCCATGCGGAAGGGGGCAGTTGTTATGAAACAGACAAGATATGAAACAGCTATAATAACGCTCTCGTGCCTTCTGGTTTTTTCACCAAAGATGATGGGAACCGTCCAAGCCGCGAACGTTGCGAATATGATGGGAATCGCCATGACCGCGAACCCGGTAGAAAATTCAGGCAATATTCTGTTATTTGCCCTGCCGGCCTCCGCAGTGGGGTTATCCTTGTTCCATGAGGACTTTTCCGGATTACTCCAGTACGGTGCATCCGCGGCGCTCACCGATGGAGCGACGCTCATTCTGAAGGACAACGTTTACGAACTGCGCCCTAACGGCAGCGATTACCTCTCATTTCCATCGGGCCATTCGTCGACAACGTTTGCCGCAGCGGCGTATATTCAGCGGCGGTACGGATGGGGACTCGGGATTGCCGCCTATGCGCTTGCGGCGTTTACCGGGTATTCCCGCATTGAATCGAAGGAGCATTATTTTCACGACGTCGCGGCCGGCGCCGCAATCGGCGTCAGCAGCAGCTATCTTTTCACCAAGCCATTCCATCACTTTAATATCCGGCCGACAACCGATGGAAAGCACATTGGCGTCACCGTGAGCACGGCTTTCTAAGCTGGAATACTTGATCCGGCCCCTCTTTACAGCACCACGGACATGCGATAATCCGCATATCCGCGTTCATTTCCTTAACGGATTTCGGCGATACCGGGCGGATGCGGGTATCATTTTCAGAAATTTCCCGATGAACTTCCTTGTACGCGATATGGTACGCTGAATCAGACGTGGATAGTTTCTCTTCAATACACGCCGGGGTTGCTGCAGCGGATGTTCCTCAAGCACCTCCCGGTATAAACTCAGCAGCTGTCTTCGGATTTCAATTTTATCAAACTGCCCGATAAGCTTTTCCGACATGGTTAATGCTTGTCCGCGAAATTTACGATCGTTTTGAATTTTGCGGATCAGCTCGGCAAAACTATCCGTGGAGTTTGCGCTTAAATAGGAATTTAGATAGAGCTTTTTATATTCCGGCAAGTCACGGAATATGACCGGAAGACCTGCCGCCGCCGCCTCGATGGGAACCATCGGGCTGTTTTCCTGCAAACTCGGGAATAGCAGGAGGTCTGCGGCGTTGTAGATAAGGGGCATCTGCTCCAGGGGAAATGTTCCCGCAAATTTCAATTGGGGGTTGACTGCCATGGCGGATGCGATTTTGCGATCGAGCCCGGTAACACCTTCTGTCAATGGTCCGAAGGGCCGCCCGCCGACCCATATAAAAGATAGTTGCGGCAGTTTTCCGGCAATATCCAAAAAGTCTTCCACACCCTTCCTTGGTTCGATCTGTCCGACGCCCAGCACGACAACGGCATCCCCGGCGGTATTCAGCAGCTGCCGTCCTGCCTCGCGCTTCTTCGCCGCGGGGCGGTACGTTGCGGCATTTATCGGATTGTTGATGCGGATAATAGGCGTCGTCACCTTAAGCGACCGTATCGCCTCTTCCACCATGGGAGAGATTGCGATAAGGTAATCCGCGAAGGAGTAGACAAGCCTGAAGTACCATCGCACAAACGGCATAAGGAGGCGCCACGCCGGCAACGATCCCCGTATCGAATCGGGAATGACGTGCACGGTGAGAATTTTTCTTCCGCGATACCGTCGCCGAAGGCCTTTCAGGAAAAAATAGGGACCGTACGAGTGCGCATGCAGAATATCTCCCCACCCTTCCTGGTTGACGATGCATTCGACGTCGTCGCCGGCTTTCAAAATAGCGATGCAATCCAGGAATGCCGTATGGACTCCCTGGCCCTTCATGATATAGGCGGTCTCGGATATGACATGTATTCGTAAACGTAGGTCAGCCATGGTGCTCCCGGGCGCGGTTTGCATCCGTCCGCATATTATTCGAATCGCATTACTTCAAGGACGCCCTGTTCCGCCGTATCCACGGAAGATTGCACGACCTGTGCTTTGTAGAAGCGGGTTACCGGGTTTCCGACGACTATTTTGATGATACTGCCGAGAATGGGGCCGAGGTCCTCGATTACGGAAAACCTGTAGAGCTCATACCCGCTTGTTATCGTAAAGGAGCTGTCCGGAGAGGAAACGGTCACGGTGGTCATTTTTTTTCCGTCAACCGTGGTCGACCCATAGGCTACCTGCATCGCGACTACCGGTTGCGGGGCCGAAACATTGTCCTTCCAAATCCATCCGGCTACGTCTCCGGTGCCATGAGGGGGAAATCGGAAGTCGGCCAGAAAACGACAGCCCATCGGGCAGCCATAGTAATAGACCCAGCCCCGGGAAAAACTCTTCGGATACCCCACCGACCGGCAGTGCACCAAGATTCCCGAACCCGATACTTCCATTTCCGGCTTATCCCGGAGCCGTATGGTGGCCTTCAATCCGGACCAGGGGATAACTACCCGATAGGTATAGAAATTGGTGGATGACTTACCCTCCGGTGTAGCTTTTTCAGTGCCGGCATCGAGGATTGAAGGTGTTCTGACCGGATTGATGATTTCATGAAAGGATATTACCGCGGTTGCATTTTTGAATACCATCATACAAACGGTCGAATCGTTTATCTGTTCAATCCGGCAATGACCTATGAACAATGCCTGGTTTGGCGTATCGGAATAGTTCCATTCGGTCTTACCGAACCGTTTTGAGTCGTTGAGCGGTTTTTCTCCCTGCCGCAGCACCAAAAGCTGGCAGACGGCGTTGCTGTCCCGGAGCCCGATGTTGGTCACCATCATTTGCGTCTGAATGAAGGTTCCGTCTTCAAGCACGGCGCTTATTTCGAACGCCTCACTGAAACTGCCGTTGGAAAGGAAGGTCGGCCGAAGGAGGTGAAGGGTATCTTCCTGCGACGAGTAAACCCTGCAGAACATGCAGAGGAAAAAGCACAGCACCATCACGATCTGCGCTTTAATGTTTGATTTTTTGATCATTGAAACACCCCACCGAATGATTAATTCCACTTATCATACAGAAAAGCAAGAACCATGCCCTCAAAATCCGACAACGTCTTTTATCCCGCTGCGGATCGAGAACCACAGTAACTGCAAAAATGTGGTATCCCGCTTTCTCAAAAAATTCACTTTGCCGATCTCCAGGGAGCCGGATTTATCCGGCATATTGCCCGTGCGGATCTTGAAGTTGTTGGCGATAAACGAGGTAATACGGTTGGTTAAGCCTTTTTCGCTTCCCGTATTCTTATTTATGACCGCAAAATTGAGGTTTTCATAGATGGCCCGCAGCGTGCCCCGGGCGCATCCGGAAACAATGGAGATGTCGTAGGTTGCCGATTGGAGTGTCCCCGTCTTGATCCGGATCTGTTCACCCGGCTCGAGGTAGGAATTGAGAGCGTCGAGATTCATTCCGCTCAGCGAACCTGAGTAATGGATTGAGAATTCACGCGACGTTGCAGGAATTTCCATGAGAACCTTCATCGTTCCCGCATCCATGAATTTCGCCTGCCCGTGAATGATGATGCGGGAGCTGCGATCGCCGCGGTTCGCAATTCCCTCCGCCGAAACCATCATGTCCTCAAAGGTAACAAAAGCCGGCTGTGCGCGAACCGCAAACCTTTCACCATAGGTGAGCCTTCCATCCGTAATATTCAGGGTACCGATCTTGAGGTTTACCTTTATTTCCGAGAGCGCCTCATTGGGCATCGGGGGGGGTGAAGCCTCCGCAGCGGCAGGCTTTTCCTTGTTAACCAGAATATCGAATACCGGGCCGCGAATCCGGATTTCCCGGGTACGATACCCCTTTCCCTGCAGCAACTCATGAAATGCCAGCCCCAGCACTTTGCATTGGGGAATAATGAGCTCGCAACGCGTTCTCCTGAATTCAGACCCTTCAAAGAATTTCTCATCGCCCGAAGCGGGATGCACGTTAATCGAATCGGCCTCTAACGATGAATCCGGGAACGAGGCACGCAGGCGTTTGCAAAGAAACGCATAGGAAGATCGATCGAACCCGATCCTGAGGCCTTTCGCATCGAGCTTCGCTCCGGTTAGTCCCGCAAGACCGCGTCTCCCCCCGGTGAATAAATACAGCCGGTCGAGCCCGCTCAGCGATAACCGGCTAACCATGGCCTTAAATGCGCCATCCACTGAGTTGAGCGCCACGGAATCGATGTCAAATTGATTCCGTATTAAACTATACTGTAAATGGCCGATGGATATTGAGTATGCCGGATAGCCCTTATTAAGAGCATCGGTAACTCTTGGTTTGACCACTTTATTTATAAAGGTATCGAAGAAAACCAGACAAAATATCGCGCAAATCAGCATGAACGCTGCAATAATCAGGCCATTGCCGGCAGCGGCATTCCTTGTCTTAAGAGTAAACAAAGTATTGTTATCCCTCCCCGTCCGGCTGAATTTAAACCAATGGATCTGCGAACAATGCTTAAACTTTTCAATCTCTGTTTGGCAAAATTAATTACTCATTTCGCTATCGAGGAACCGATTTTTGCCAATGATGGTTATTATGCGGACATCATACTGGCGTTGTTCTTATTCCCGGCTTCGCTCAGCAGCTTCACGACCGCATCATGTTTATTGCCGGCGGCAACCTGCATTGCGGTGAGGCCGTCGTTATTGACGGCGTTGAGATCGGCGCCGGCCTTGAGCAGGACCTTCACCATATCCTCGCGGCCAAGACTCGCCGCAGCCATGAGTGCGGTATAGCCGTCTTCGCCTTTCGCATCTACGGCAGCGCCTCGTGCCAGAAGTTTCTGCAGCGTAACCATGTCGCCCTGTATAACCGCATCGAATACATTGTCGGGTTTTTCATTGGAAGGGTAACTCTGCCCGAAATTAAATCCGAACATAATGACTTTCTCCGTTAAAGTCCCTTTGCCGTGCTGAACTCTGCAATGCCGTCATATTCACCTGTTCCTGAAAGCTCAATCCTGCACCGCTTTTCCCGATTCCGCCGCTATACCACATTCGCTTTATAAACAAGCAAAAACTGTGCGAAGTTCAAATAGATCTCATGGCCGATAGTTGCGGATGACCTCAAAATAGTCAGTCCTGTTCTTAAGATAAACCGTCCCACAAACAGGAATTGTTCGAGGAAATCGGGCAAAGAGAGCGATTAAATCCCGCCCATCGCAGTGGCATAGAAATTGCGGTCTAAGATAAACGAACGTACTTCAGCATCTTCAAAGGGAGCGCAGAAATCGTGACTATAATATCCATCCTCTTCATTCTCATTATTATCGGTGTCGTTCTCTGGCTCATCAACAAGTTCATCCCCATGGACGGGAAAATAAAGACTATCCTGAACGTGCTGGTAGTTCTCCTGGTGATACTATGGCTGTTGAGTACTTTCGGCGTTATAGGGCCTTTATCAACCATGCATTTACATAACGTACGCATCGGCACCATAAAACTGATGTAGACGGCTTACTGCTGCACTTAAATTTCTTTCCTGAGAGAGAGGGTTATCATGAAAAATGTAAAGAATTGCCTGTTTTTTGCTTTCGGTATTGCGGCAACTATCGCCGCAGCTTTACTCTATTCACGGGTATCGTGCCGCCAGGCAGGAACTGTTGATAGAATGAAGGAGAACATCAAGGGAACACTGGATGAGGCCGCGCATACGATTGAAAAGGGAGCGGAAATAGTCGAGGGCGCACTGAAGAAATCCCTGAAATAGCGGAAGTTGCCGAATCGCTCATCACTTTTGGTTCAGCGGTCAATCTGATTATTCCGACCTGAAAGGAAGGTCGATGTTACGAAAAAAAGTAATTGTCGGGAATGTTTATGGACTTCATATGCGGCCGGCGCTTACAATAGCCCTGGCCTGCGTCGGTATGGAATGCAAGGTGATAATCATGAATGGCTTGAAAAAGGCAAGTTGCTTCTCCATCCTTGAAATGCTGCTTCTCGAAGCCAAATTCGGCAATGAAGTTGAAATCGTGGCTGAGGGAATCGACGAAGCACTTGCCATGGAGAAGGTTGCCGGACTTTTCTAATAACGATTACAGGAAGATGGGGTGGCCATGAATAATGAAACGGGATATATAATTTTCGCCTTCTGTGCGGTCACCATCCTGGCGCTGGAATATATGCTTTCCGGGGTTTATCGTCATCCGGCCGTTCCGGCAAAAACCAAATCTTACCGTGATTCCATGAGGTTAAAGAATAGAAAAGCATACCATTTTCACAATGGAGAGGCTCATGAAAAAAGCTAATGGTCCTGTTAAGCGAATTAAAGTCGGCCTGGCGATCGGGCTGGTGACGGGATGGCTGCTGGCCCTGACAGGCTGCTGGTGGGGAGGCGGTGGCGGTGGCTACTACGACGGCGGAGTGGTGGTGGCAGAACCTGACGTGTATCTTTTCGGCGATGGTTACGATCATGGGCGGGATATACATAACTATAGTCATCGCGGAGCCGAAAGCCGCGGTGAGGCACACTCCGGCAGAGATCATGGGGGTAGAAGATGAACAAAGCAATGGGGTTTTTCCGGCTTTTGACTATCGCCTTGCTGGCAGGCTTCTGCAGCAATTTTCCTGCGAATCTTTATGCGCAACAACCCAATGAAGCGCAGGGTAACCCAATGATCGCTCCGCGGAGGTTTGTTTCGCCGGAAGACGCTGCAAAAGCGCTGCAAGCAGCTGTCCAGGCCGGTGATAAAACGGCCCTGAATGAGATTTTTGGTTCAGATGTCAAAGAGCTTTTAACCGGCGACAAAGTCCAGGACTCCGCCAATGCGCAGAAATTCGCCGCCATCATGGCACAGGGCTACACGCTTGTGAAAGAGGGGGACGACACCATCACCATAGAAGCCGGCCCGGACAGTTGGCCGATGCCGATACCACTTACGCGGGCAAATGGGCAGTGGTATTTCAACACCGCTGCGGGTAAAGAGGAGATCATTAATCGGCACATCGGGAAGGACGAGCTCCACGCCATCGGCGTTTGCAGGGCTTACGTGGCAGCGCAAAAGCAGTATGCCGGCATGAACCCGGACTCGGTCCGCGGCGTGATATACGCGCTGAAATTCAAAAGCACTCCCGGGCAAAAGGACGGCCTCTATTGGGCAACAGCGGAGAATGAAGAGGCCAGCCCGTTCGGGCCGCTGGTGGCGGAGGCTCATGCCGAGGGTTATTCTGGGAACAAGGGTAAGGGACCGCGACCGTTTCACGGCTACTTTTTCAGAATACTTACCCGACAGGGCACTGCAGCGCCCGGCGGGGAAATGGATTATATGAGCCACGGTTATTTGACGAAGGGATTCGCCCTGGTGGCGTATCCGGCGCGCTGGGACCAGTCGGGCATCATGACCTTCATCGTCAATCAGGATTCGCAGGTTTTTCAGCGGAATTTAGGTGAAAACACCTCCCGGATTGCGCGGGAAATGAAGGAATACAATCCGGATAGCGACTGGACACTGGTAAAAGATGAGGGAGTAGTGAAGGCGGTGATCGAGAAATAATAGTCTTTTCTCAGGTGGGGAAACCTCGCTCTGCGGGTTTCCCCTGATCGGAGCCGCGCAAAGCCGCGTCTCCGACACACTCCTTCCTGCGGAGGTACGCGGCTATGTTTGCCTTTGGCAAACGCTCGCGTACCCCCGCAACGCTCCCATTTGGTAGAAAACTCATTAAAGATTTTGTAAAGCAATAAAGGCTCAAAATATTGAGTTTTTTTAATTTCTTTTGATGTTGCGTTAGCGAGGACAGAGGGTGCCTGCTGAGCCGAAGCACAGGATGTGCGAAGGCCACTACGAAGTAGCCCGAAGGGCGCGAAGCTGGATGCTGAGCGTGCACCGTAGCGAGGCAGGCAGTATTTGAAGACCCAGGCGAAGCCGCAGGGCTTCAAACACCGGCTCGGCTTTGCCGAGAGCCCGGCGGAGGCGCGCCGGATGGAACCCTTCAGGGTGCCATCCGGAACGCCCAGAAGTTGACTTTGATTTTGAAGTATTTAGGCGGACTTGCCTTGTTTCTTAAGAGTTGCTTCACCTTGTAAATCGATAATCCGGGTAAGCCTGCGATAGAGCGACGAAATGGACAACCCCAGTGCCTTCGCCGCTTTCCGCTTATCGCCATTTAACTCTTCCAGAACCTGAAGAATATGCGCATCGCCTGCCGTATCGAGGTCCTGCAGTTCCTCATGCGACAACTCCACGGAAAGGTCCGGGAAGTGGATGGGCGCCAGGGGTTTGCCCTGTGCCAGCAGGAGAGCCCGTTCAAGCACATTTTTCAATTCCCGCGTATTGCCGGGCCAGGCATAGGCGGCAAGCAACTGCTGAACCGCGAATTCGAGGGGGAAATGTGCATAGCCCGCGTTCGTCAGGAAATACTCGGCGAATCCGGCTATTTCAATCTTCTGTTGCCGCAGCGGCGGCATTTTAATCGGGAAGGTGCAGATCCGGTAATAAAGATCCCTCCTGAATTCCCTGGTTTCGGCCTTTAAATCGCGATTTGAAGCACAGAGCAACCGGAAATTGCTCTTCCGCAGCACGGTCTCTCCCAATCGGCGGAACGATTTTTCCTCGATGGTTTTAAGCAGCTGGGCCTGGACCTCCATCCCCATGTCCCCGATTTCGTCAAGAAACAGGGTCCCGTTATCCGCCAGTTCGACGAGCCCCTCTTTCGCCGCCACAGCCGAGGTGAAGGCGCCTTTCGCATGGCCGAAGAGCTCGCTGCGCAGAAGGTCTCCTTTTAAACTCGAGCAGTTTACCTCGACAAAGGCTTCCGACTTGCGATCGCTGTTATCGTGGATCCATTTCGCGAGCACTCCCTTTCCAGTACCCGTTTCTCCCTGGAGGAGTACCACGGTATCGCTCTTCGCGGCAATTTCAGCCTTATGCAGAATATCAGCCATTGCCTTGCTCTTGCTGAAATAGGGCGAATTTTGCGCTTTAAGACGTTCCCGGACCTGATCGCGCTTGATGACCGATCCAAGATGAATGCATCGCTCCAGAATCACCCTGAGATCGTCCATGACGACCGGCTTGATGAGAAAATTTTCGGCGCCGTA
>JBEKOX010000032.1:0-34435 GCA_049521335.1 Chitinispirillaceae bacterium | reverse complement strand
TTATAGTTGAGTTCGCCGATCTCCTGAAGCCGCTTGAGGCGCGACTTCGTCGCAAACATCTTCATGCCGTCGAATAAGGTCCAGGTAAGCGTGATGGCGGGATTGAACACGGTTCCGGTGTCATTATCAAATTGCTGTACCGCACTTGTTACCGGCGGACTCTTCGTCTGGAGGGTGGTGAGCGAGGCGCTGCCGATTACGGCGCCCTGGACAGACGGCAGCATGCCGGCATTCCCCGCCGTATTGCCGAGGTTTGCGATAGTTGCATTATTCTTTTCCGTCTGAACAATAAAATTGTGTCGGAGCGCCAGTGCAACGGCCTGACCCGGCGTGAGCAACTCCTGCGAAAAAGCCCTCCCGATTAACAAAAGGAGCAGCGAAACGATAATGAAATTTTTGCTCATAGCGTTTATTTTCACGTGATTATTAATTCAAGTTGCTACCATCCAGGCCTCGGACTTCAGGTAAAGAATTTCCTGCTGCAATTTTTTATCCCTCATCTTTCGGTTTCTTCGATCTGGACATGAATGAGTACATCGCCGGGATTACGAAAAGGGTAAGCATGAGCGAAAAGATGAGGCCGCCGATGACCACGATGCCAAGCGGAGCGCGACTCCTGGCCCCGGAGCCGAGCGCGAGGGCGATCGGCGTCGCGCCGAGCGCCGTGGCGAGGGTGGTCATCAAAATGGGCCGCAGGCGAAGCGCGGACGCCTCGATGACCGCATCGATCTTACCGAGGCCCTCCTTGCGTCGCTGGTTGGCAAAGTCGACGATCAGGATCCCGTTTTTCGTGACCAGGCCGACCAGCATGATCATGCCGATTTCGGAGAAAATGTTGAGCGTCTGGTTGAACATCCAGAGGCTGAGGAGCGCGCCTGCAAAGGCAAGCGGCACGGTAAACAGAATGATGAGCGGATCGATAAAGCTCTCAAAAAGGGCGGCGAGAACGAGAAATATGAGCACGAGGGCGAGGAGCAGGGCAAAGGAGGAGTTCGAGGAACTCTCCGCGAAATCGCGCGAGGTGCCGGCGAGCGCCGTGGTGAAGGAGCCATCGAGGGTCCGCTTTGCAATTGCTCGCATCTCCGCGATACCGTCGCCGAGCGTTTTCCCGGGAGCAAGGCCGGCCCCGATCGTTGCCGATTTGTACCGATTGTAATGGTACAACTGAGGAGGCATGGCTTTCTCCTCCATGGTGATGAAGTTATCAAGCGGAATCAACGAGCTGTCTATGTTGTTGCGCACATAGTAAGCCGAAAGGTTGAGCGGCCGGTCGCGTTGATCGATGTTCACCTGAGCGATAATTTCGTACTGATAGCCGTTCATGATGAAGTACGCTATCCGGTCCGCGCTGAGCGCCAGTTGCAGCGTCTGGGAGATATCCATCATCGATACTCCCTGCTCCGCCGCTTTCTCGCGATTAATGGTGATGTCGAGTTCCGGTTTGTTGAATTTCAAGTTATAGTCCACACTCTGGAAGACCGGGCTTTTATTCGCTTCGGCAAGGAATTTCGGCAGGTATTCCTGGAGCTTTGCAAAGTCGTTGTTTTGGAGGACGAACTGCACCGGCAGGGAGTTGCGGGCGCCTGAACCGACCGAAATCGTCTGTTCCTGAGTAGTAAAAATGCGCGCATCGTTGAACTGCCCCAGATGCTTATTGACCATGTCCACGATTTGCTGCTGGGAGCGTTTGCGCTGCGAAGGATCGGTGAGCGTCGTACGGATAATCGCGCTGTTAACCGAGCTGTTGCCGAAGCCCGGGGCGACAATTTCGATGTTCGCCGTATTTTCCGGAACTGAATCGGCGATAAAACCGGCAAGCCTATCGCTGAACTTTTCCATGAAATCATACGAGGTTCCTTCCGGCGCCGTAACGGTCAGCCTGAACAGGCTTCGGTCTTCGAGGGGGGCGAGTTCCGTCGGGAGTATCTTGAGAAAAAGGACGATCAATCCCGCGCAGGCAAGGACGATGGGGATAGCCGCCCAGCGTCGTTTCATGAAGGTCGTGAGCGCGCCGCGATAGCCGGTGTCAAGTGCGACGAAGAACGGCTCGGTTTTTTGGTAGAACCAGCCGTGCCCCGTTTTTTTCGATGTCATAAGTACGTTGAGCACCGGGGTCAGCGAGAGCGAGACGAATGCGGAGATGAGCACGGCGCCGGCAAGAACAATGCCGAATTCACGGAACAGGCTTCCGACAAATCCCTGCAGGAAAATGATGGGGAGAAATACAATCGCCAGGGTAATGGAGGTAGCGAGAACGGCGAAGAAAATTTCATTGGCCCCCTCGACCGCGGCGATGTGTTTGGGTATCTTTTTTTCAATTTTCTTGAAGATGTTTTCCGTCACGACAATGCCGTCGTCGACCACGAGCCCGGTGGCGAGCACCACGGCCAGAAGCGTCAGGATGTTAACACTGAATCCCGCGATATACATGACGAAAAAAACGCCGATGAGGGAGACCGGGATGTCAATGAGCGGCCGGATGGCAATGAGCCAGTCGCGGAAGAACAGAAAAATGACCAGGATAACGAGGGCAAAGGCGATCGCAAGGGTCTGCCGCACCTCCTCGATCGATTTTTTGATAAAAATCGTTTTATCCATGATGACATCGGCCTGAATATCTTTCGGCAGGTCTTTCTTGATCAGGTCGAGTTGATGGTAAAATTCTTTGGCGATGGCGACATAGTTGGAACCCGCCTGGGGGATGAGGGCAAGCCCGATCATGGGGACCCCGTCGTTTTTCATGATCGTCTGGTCATTTACCGGGCCGAGCTCCGCCGCCCCCACGTCGCGCAGCCGGATGACGCGGTCCGGCGTGGATTTGATGATGAGGTTATTGAAATCATCTTCGGTCACTAAAAGGCCGACGGTATTGACCAGAAGCTCGGTATTTCTGCCGTAGACTTTACCCGCGGGAAGCTCGACATTCTGGTTGTTCAGCGCGGTGACGATGTCCGTGAAGGCCAGTTTGCAGGCTGCAAGTTTCGCCGGGTCGATCCAGAGCCGCATGGCATATTGCTTCTGGCCCCATACCTGAACGCTCGAGACTCCCTCGATGGTCTGCAGACGGTCGAGCAGGACATTTTCCGCATAGTCGTCGAGCTGCAGGATGTTCCGCGAATTGCTGCGGACGGTCAGGGCGATGATGGCATCGGCGTTCGCGTCGGATTTGGTAACAACGGGCGGAGCGTCGATATCCTGCGGCAATTGGCGCACCGCCTGGGATACCTTATCGCGGACATCGTTGGCGGCGGCTTCAAGGTTGTAGCCGAGATTAAACTCGACCGTGATATTGCTGACGCCCTGGCTGCTCGTGGACGTGAGAGTACGGATCCCTTCTATGCCGTTTATCGCTTTTTCGAGCGGCTCGGTGATCTGCGACTCCATGATGTTGGAATTTGCGCCGGTATAGCTCGTGGCGACATTGATGGTGGGCGGATCGATGGACGGATACTCGCGAACGCCAAGGAACTTGAATCCGAGCAGGCCGAACAGCACGATGATGATGCTCATGACCATCGCGAACACCGGTCGCTTCAGACTTATGGAAGGGAGGCTCATAAACCGTCGGGGAGTGTTCGGTCAGGCGGCGTCAATTGGGCGAAACCGTGACTTTGAGGTTTATCCCGGGCTGAACAAACAAGAGCGACGAGGTGACGACCGTATCGCCCGCCTCCAGGCCGTCGGTGATCTGCACCATCGATTCGGTGCGGATGCCGGTTTGAACGACCCTGGATTCCGCCTTGCCGTTTTTCGCGATAAAGATCGTTTTGTTCCGGATATTGGGAATGAGGCATTGCGAGGGAACCATGAGCGCGTTTTCGATTCGTTTTAAAACGACTTCCACATTGGCGAATGCGCCTGGCAGAAGTTTCGCATCGGCATTCTGCACGAGCGCCCGCACATTGATCATGCGGGTGTCTTCATCGACATGCGGTTCGATGGCGAAGACCTTTGCGGCAAAGCTCCTTGAAAATCCTGAAACGGTGAATTTGACGATATCGCCCTTGGCGATTTCTGCGGCGTATTTCTCAGGTACCGAGAAATCGATTTTAAGGGGGTTTATATCCTGCAGGGAAGCCACGGTTGTTGACGGGGTGAGATAGGCGCCCAGACTGACATCGCGGAGACCGACGATGCCGTCGAACGGCGCCCGGATTTCGGTTTTTACAATTTGCGCTTTTGCATTATCGATATCGGCGAGCACTCCTTTCAACTCGGTCAGCGCGTTGTCGTAATCCTGCTGCCCTACGCCGTTGATGGCCAGGAGCGCTTTCATCCGCGCCTCGGTCCGTTCGTCGGCGTCGCGCTGCGCCTCAAGCTTTTTGAGCTGCGCCTGCAGGTCGTCGTCGAAGAGTTTCACCAGCAGGGTTCCTGCTTTAACAAATGAACCCTCATGGAGATTAAGCTGCGTGATCGTCCCGGACGCCATGGGATGCAGGTCAACATTTTCCGACGCTAAAAGCGTTCCCGACGAGATAATATTATTATCGAGAGGCTTCGGCAGGAGGACGATCCCATTCACCTGCACGACCTTGATTTTCGGCGGGCCCTTCGCTGCAACACTGTAGGGTGGATTGATTATTTTATTATAGACGATAATTGAGGCGATAAGAACAAGGAATACTGCAATAATCCAGGGAAATTTTGGCATACGCTGATAATGTTCCTTATCACGCACCTCAATGATGCTTTAAAGACGGCTTTGAGTTTTAAGGAGTGGTAAAAATAATTCATGAACGGCTATTACCGTGACGAGGCGCGTTGAATGGCACGGGATCATGAGGGGCCGGGGCTTACTCAAAAACCCCTTTATCGTTCTTGCTTGGCTGCCTTGGTGTGATGCCGGCGAAGCCCCTTTTCGATTCAGTGTTTTAGACCTGCGCTTTGGTTTGGATGTTACATTGCGTTTGTGCGTTCGTTGGCGGCTTCTGCTTTTCATCGGCTATCCTTTGAATCTCTCCAATCGCCCCTCATGCTTAAGGAATCTGAAAAGCCCAGGTATGCTTTTGCTCCAAAAAATCATACCAATCCGTTCTTGAAGTTATTATATTTATGAACAATCGGCTTTACCGGAATTTAAAATCCGGGATGAAATAGATTGAACATCTAAATTAAGAGAGGGTGCTTATGAGAAAATGGCTTATTGGCTTTTCATTGCTGTTTGCAGTGATCGTATCGGTTGCCTCCGGCGCAGTTATTTCCGGTCAGGTTATCGATACCATGAATCCCGGAAATCCAATCTCTAACGCCACGGTTACCCTTAAAAGCAGCGGGGCGGATACTTTTACCAACGTTTCAGGGCAGTTCACCCTTTCCGTTAACTCCAGCGCGACCATCTTTCGGCAGGTGCTCGTCACCGATGCGATAAAGATCGATGGATCGACGCTCTTTTTTTCCGTGAAAACGAATGAGCGGTTACGGGTTGATCTCTTTACCCTGCAGGGACGACGAATCGGTACGGGTTTTAACCGAACTTTCGGCGAGGGCGTTTACTCCCTTTCGCTGACCTCTTTCCTGGGCAAGAGCATCGGCGCGGGCCCCGTCATGATGAAAATTACCAAGGGTAATGAGCAGTTGATACATATCTGTATCCCCACGGGTTCTTCGTCGGGGTTGAATGTTGGATCGAGTTCGGGCATGGCAGCTGCTTCGGGCGGTAAAAGCATCATGGCGGCTGTTCCGAGGGTCGGCATTACAGCCGCTGCCGCATCGGTAGATAGCCTCATTGTCACCGACTTTGGATATCTTCCTGCCGTAGTTGCACTCAGCAGCGATGCTACCCAGAATGTGGGTACGATAGTCCTCCACCTCACGCCGACCGAGTTTTCTGTTTGGCACAAGGCAGATTCTGTTCTGGCGCTCATGAGCAACACGCAGAAGGCCGGCCAGATGACCGAGGTCCAGCTTAATAATTCCTCGGGCAATGGATCGGGCGGCAGGCTCACCAATCAGCAGGTTGCTTCAATGTGCATCGGCTCGGTCTTTAACGGCGGCAGCGATGCCGTCCTCTCCGCGACGGGCAATACTCCCCAAGATCTTGCCGGATGCGTTGATACGGCGCAGAGCGTCAATATGTCCCAGTCTGCGTTGAAAATCCCATTTATTTACGGGCAGGATGTCATTCACGGGGTGGCGGAGATCTATGGATGCACGGTGTTTCCGCATAACATCGGCCTGGGCTGCACGCATGACTCCGCTCTTGTGGACACAATGGGACAGATCACCGCTTTAGAGGCCGCGGCATGCGGTATCCGGCTCATGTTCGGGCCGACGGTTACCACCCCGCGGGATATACGATGGGGTCGTGCCTTTGAAGGATTCGGCGAGGAGCCAACCGATAATGTTAACGTGGGATTGGCGGAGATGCGTGGCGAGCAGGGCAACGGCAATATCAATCAAAACAAGGCTATTGCCTGCTGCATCAAGCATTACATAGGAGACGGTGGGACTTCGGGCGGCGTCAATGCCGGGATTGACAGCCTTACAGACTCCACGGTGGAGGCGCTCCACTTCCCGCAATATGTCTACGGGGCTCGCGAGGGTGCGGCGACCGTGATGATTTCGTATAACGGGTGGTACCGGAAACCCTTTGGGCCGTTCTTCAGGGAAATTTTCGATTCCAATTCAGTGGGCACTATGCTCAAGAAGCAGGCGGGTTTCACCGGGTTTACGATCAGCGACTGGGAGGGCATCCCAACCTATTGCAGCGGCGGCGATAATTATACCGCTGCCTGCATTGCGCAAGCGGTCGATGCGGGCCTCGACATGGCGATGATCGTCGGGAGCAGCAACCCCTCGGTATATATCAATAACATTGTAGCGGACATCGCAAACGGTACGATTCCACAAGCCCGCGTCGATGACGCTGTGCGAAGGATCCTGAGGACTAAATTCCGCATGGGCCTGTTCAGTCACCCTTATTCGGATACCGCGGCCCGGGCGCAGGTTTTTTCCGCTTCATCGCAGGCAGTCGCGCGGCGGTTGGTCCGTGAATCCCTGGTGCTGTTGCAAAACAGTACGGCCAACGGCGCACCGGTTCTTCCGCTGAAAAGCACCGACAAGGTCGTGGTTGTCGGGCCGTATGCCAACGAAATGGGCGCACAGTGCGGCGGCTGGACCATCAGTTGGCAGGGGAGTGCGACCCAAACCGGGATTGCCGGACAGACTATTCTTGCCGGGCTCCAGAGTGTCGGAGGCAGCGCCAATGTCACTTATGACCAGAGCGCAACAAACCTGGCCGCTGAAAATCCTACAAAAATCATCTTGGTACTGGGCGAAATTCCCTATGCGGAAGGATATGGCGATAATCTCGATAACGTCACCCTGGCAAATGAAGCGAACTACTCTCTCCTCTCCGCCTGTTATCAAAGCGGAAAGCCGGTCATTCTTGTCCTGATCTCCGGGAGACCGCTGATCCTCTCCTCCACCGATTTGTCCGAAGTCAAAGGTCTTGTCGCCGCATGGCTTCCCGGTTCGATGGGGATCGGCGTGGCGGACGTTTTCTATGGAGGGAGTTACAACTTTACCGGTACGCTTACGCAGACATGGCCCGCGTCGTACGGCCAGATTCCAATTCATGGGGGAGAAGTGTATGCCGATGAACCGCACGGAAGCGGGGGCGCGCCGCTGTATCCCTATGGGTATGGATTACAATACTCTGAGTAGTATGCAATCTCCGTGAGGATTCACGTGCGACAGGCTCATGATGAACGGTAATATGAAAAATCTCTGTAAATAAACCGTTCATCGTGAGCCTGCCGAACCATTAAGCCTATTTTATAATATCCCTTTATAAACAGCTTAGTAGTTGCCGACCCATCGCCGCACCAGAATATTTGTCGCCAGCATAGCGGCGGCAAAGGCAACGATAAAAACCGTAAATCCCTCCTTGGTCTGGCTGCCAATCCACAGGAACAGCGTAAAACCGGCGACCGGCATGAGAATGTTGAGGGAAAAAAGAGAAAATTTGCGGATTTTTTTCGCAAAAAGATAACGTCGGAAATCCGAACTTTTCCCCCCGTAAAAGCGAAAGAATCGCAAACTCTCCTGGATGTTTTTTTCCTGCAGCTCCGGATATTCGGCAATCTGGCTCATGAAATCATTCCAGCCTGCACGGGCAACATAGTGGCTGATAAACCTGATTGCAAAGCGGGGATGTCCGGTAGTGACGCAGATATCCGCGACGACCGATAACAGGTCGTGTTCGCCGGGCCGCATTTTATAGGCTTTACGAAGGTAGTGCAAGGCCTTGAGATACTCTTTTCTCCCCTTGTAGTAGTCGGTCAGGAACCAGTAGTCCTCGACGCAGGAAGGGTCATTGCGGGAAATAACTTTGAAAACAATTTCTTCCATCTTTGCATCGTCGCCGCGCCTTCGGAGATGGTTGTAATAGTCGCGGAGTATTTCGATATTGTCTTTGTCAAGAGACGCCGCGGTTTCAAAACATTTCTCCGCCTCTTCGTTTTTTCCCTGGTCCGAGAGAATTATGGCTTTTACCCTGAAACTTTCCGCGTCGAGCGGTGCGATATCCAGCGCTTTACCGGCAGCAGTCAGCGCTTTGTCGAGTTCGTTGTTGTTCAGACGGGCATAGGCAAGATCGATGTGCCCGAGGGGCGAATTCGGGTAAAGCCGGATTAATTCCTCTGCGGTTTCGATCGCCTTTTCAATTTCATTATTCTGGGTGAGGCAGTAGGTAAGCCTCGACAGGTAACGAATATTCTGGGGAGATTCCGTCAGCGCCTCCCGATAAAGTTCCGCTGCTTTCTGCGGTTTATCGGTTGCAATGTAAAGATCGGACAGCAGCTCGCGGACCTCATCGTAGTTATGGTGAAGCTCCAGGGCGGTTTTAAAGCACTCGATCGCCTTATCCGGTTCGCCCGCGCGGTCATAGGCAATCCCCCCGTTCCTGAAGGTTTCCGGATTTGAGCTTCCCTTGTTTTTAATGCGCTCGAAATAGGCGATGGCAGTCCACAGCCGGTTTGTTTCGGTATAATACCATACGAGGGCGGAAAGAACCAGTTCCTGTTCCGGATGGAGCTTCTCCGCTTCCAGGAGATAGGAGCCGCCTTGCTCAGGCTGGTTCATCATGGCATAGGCGTAAAAAATTCCGATGAGGCAGTCGACATTTTCCGGATCGTAGAGCAGCGCTTTCTTCAGATAGCCGATGGCTTCCTCAGGCTTGTTCTGCTCCGCGCAAATACGCGAGTGAAGGAAAAAAATCTCCCATTCGTCGGGGAAAGAGTGTTCATGCTCTTCCAGGAGCGACTTTGCTTCTTCGTAAAGGCCAAGATCGATCAATTCCTGCGTTCTATCGAGAAAGTCTGAATAGTCAAGCCATTGGTCCATGGTCAGAAAGTTCTTCCCTTCTCTTCGGCGACGATCCTGTTTTCGCGCAGGTAGACCCGGTCGAGCGACTGGCTCAGATTGCAGAGAATCTCATACGCGATGGTGCTCTGCATACGGGCGATTTCGTCGGCGGTGATGCATTCGACTCCCTGGCAGCCGATAGCGACGACCTCATCACCAACCTCTATGGCGGATTCATCTCCGGCATCGACCATGCAGTAATCCATGGTGACTCTGCCGACGACCGGAAAACGTTTGCCATGAATCAAAATCGCCCCGCGGTTGCCGAGCGACCGTGGATACCCATGGCCGTAGCCCAGGGCGATCGTGGCGATTCGCGTTTCGCGGCCGGTAGTATAGGCGCCTCCGTAACTTACCGGCGTATGCGGGGGAACCGTTTTTATTTTAGCGACGCGAGATTTGACCGAAGCGACCGGCCGCAGGTCGAGCGGAAATTCCCTGGAGGGATCAGCCCGGCATCCATAAAGCGCGATTCCCGGTCGCGCGAGTGTGCAGCCCGCCGGCAGGCCGAACCGGATGAGCCCGGCGCTGTTGGCGCAGTGAACGGCGGCCACTTCAAGGCCGGCCTGCCGGAATGTCGCGACGCCCTCGAAAAAAAACTTCAGTTGCTCGGCAACCGTATTCGTTCCGGGCTCGTCGGCATTGGCAAGGTGGGTAAAGGCGCCTTCCAGGCAAAGAGAGGGGGCGCGCTTAAGGGCATCGACCGCTGCGGCGATTTCGGCCGGCATGATTCCCATGCGATGCATCCGCGTATCGATGTTGCAGTGAAATCGCACCGGGACGCCGGCGGACTGCCACCGGTTAATATCCGACAAATCATTCAGCGTAAAAATGATATCGCTCTGGCGCCCTCGCCGCAGGTCCCCGGACGCGGCTGCGCCAAGGACCAGAATCGGACTTTTCACTCCGGATTCTCGCAGGAAAAATGCTTCGGCCGGGCGTGCGACGGCGAAAAAACGCACATTCCCTTCCCGTTCAAGGGTCAGTGCGACTATCCGTGAACCGCAGCCGTAGGCGTTATCTTTGACAACCGCCATGATATCCGCGTCCTTCGGCAGGCGCGAGCGCAGCCGGCCGAGGTTATGCAACAAGTTGTCGAGCGATACTTCTACGATGGGAATTGGGGCGTGAGGCGACACGGGAGCGCATCTCCGGATAGTAATGGGGGAACCCTCTAAAAGTTACATCCTTCGTCGTTCGACCGACGAAGGACGAAGAATGGCATGAGGGATTTTGAGGTCGTTCCCGGCATTTTGTTTCGCTTGTTGCCGGAGCGTCAGGCGATTTTTTCTTTTACGATTCGCCAGTTCCCATCGATGCGCTGCCGGAAAAAGCAGGAAAAATAATTCTCATGGCATGCCGCGCCGGTCTGGTCGACTTTGAAGAGCAGCGTATCGCCGTCACAGTCGAGATAAACTTCCCGCACCTTCTGTATATGCCCCGATGACTCTCCTTTGAACCAGCGTTTACCCCGCGAACGGCTGTAATACACCATCACGCCCTGTTCGAGCGTTTCGGCCAGCGTATCGCGGTTCATGTAGGCGAGCATAAGCACTTCGCCGGTGGACAGGTCCTGCGCGATGGCCGGAACGAGTCCCTTGTCGTCGAATTTTACCAGAGATAACACATCCATGTGAGAACCGATCATTTAAAAAAGTGATTTCATTTAACTGCACGGGCGTACGGTGGGCGCCTTTTTCCATGGTACCGATTTCTACCCGCGCACCTGCCCCTCACCTCGGACGATCCATTTGTACGTCGTAAGGTCGTCCACGCCCATGGGGCCGCGGGCGTGAAGCTTATCCGTGGAGATGCCGATCTCGCACCCCATGCCGTATTCGCCGCCATCGGAAAACCGCGTGCTTGCGTTCACCATAACCGAGGAAGAGTCCACCTCGCGGAGGAACCGCTCGGTCTCGGACGTCGATTCGGTAACAATGGCGTCGGTATGATGGGAGCCGAATTCGTTGATATGCGCGATCGCCCCGGCGACGCCGCCAACCGTTCGCACGGCAAGCCGAAGGTCGAGATACTCCGTTTTCCAGTCGTCCACTGTCGCCTTTTTGATGGCAGGGGAGAGCTTGCGCGATTCCGGATCGCCGAAGAGGGTGACGCCCTTCTCCAGAAGCGCGCGTATGATATTCCTCCTGCTCTGGAGGGGCAGCGCGGCGTCGAGCAACAGGGTTTCCATGGCGTTGCAGACGCCCGGCCGCTGCACCTTGGCATTGACCACGATGGGAATCGCCTTGCCCATGTCCGCTTCTGCCGAAACGTACACATGACACACGCCTTTGTAGTGCTTGATCACCGGAATGAGAGATTTTTCGGCCACCATCCGGATGAGGCTCTCTCCGCCGCGAGGGATGATGAGATCGATATATTCGCTTTGCCGGAGAAGGCATTCGATTGCCGCCCGGTCGCTGACCGGAATCGCCCCGAGAGCGTCGGCGGGAAGTCCCGCTTTCGCGAGGGCGGCGCGGAAAAGCTTCACCAGGGCCAGGTTCGAATGGAGCGCTTCGGACCCGCCCCGAAGTATGACGGCATTGCCGGATTTAAGACATATGGCGGCCGCATCGACCGTGACATTCGGCCGCGATTCGTAGATAATGCCGACAACGCCGATCGGCACGCGTAGTTTGTAAATTACGAGTCCGTTGGGGCGGACACGGCGGTCGTACTCCTGCCCGACCGGACTCGAAAGAGCCGCAACTTCGCGCAGTCCCCGCGCCATGGAGGCGATCGTGGTATCGGTAATGGTAAGACGATCGATCATCGCCGGGCTCAGCTTTTTGGAAGCGGCCGAACGGATATCCCTTTTATTCTCCCGTTCCATCTCCGCCCGGTGGGATCGGAGCAGGTCCGCCATGATGGTAAGGGCATAATTGATTGAGTCTTTCGGCACGCTTTGCAGGGTGAGCGCCGCTTTGCGGGCATTGCGGGCGATCCGGGTAACGACGGTATTTAACGATACGGAAGCCATGATACGTTGAATCTTCGGCTTTCTCTCCTACCAGCAGGGGATAGAAAAAACGGTTCAGAACGGAATAACTTAATAGAAAAAATACATAATGCTGAGGATTTGATCAGTTGGCCTATTTTCAGGAGCCCAGCTGGGGATCAAGGGGTAAATTGATGGCAAGAATTTAGATTAATAAATTAGGACTAAGAACTTTGCATGGTCTTTCGGGCAAAGGAAATAGCCTCATTTAGTGAAAAATAGCTGTTGTCACCAAAATAATATTTTCCATTTCTTGGGTTGTACTCAATGGCATATTTTTTCATGGCATCTTCAGGTGATAATTGCTCTCTTAAAATCACTTCTTCTTCGGTTGGTTCGGGCAAATCCTTGCCGCAATATCTGCATACCTTGGCTTCTACTTTGATGACTTCCGCACAAAAAGGACATTTTTTGCTGTCACCCATTTCGATACTTTTCTGTTCTATTCCTTTCGTATTTGGTGATGCTACTAATGCAACTATAAATCCAATGATAGGACTCAGCAGTAATGCCAAAAAAAAGAATCCGACCCCTGAGCGCCCTTTATTAATAGCATAAAGCCCACAAAATATGGCCAATATAAACCACCCTAAAATAAATAAGAACTCCATAAGGTCTCCTTGAATTTGGTTATCCCCTGTGACCTGGATCTGCGATTATTGTTACAGCACCACCAGATTATCCCGGTGAATTACCTCGTCGAACTCTTTTTTGCCAAGGCGATGAATTATGTCCGACGTTTTACAACCGCGAATACGGCGGATTTCATCGGCGGAATAATTGACCAGGCCCCGCGCGATGACGGATCCCGGCGACGTTTGTATGTCCACGTTATCGCCGGCCTTGAATGAGCCGGTAATGCTCCGGATGCCCGCCGGGAGCAGGCTTTTCCCTTTTTCAAGGATAGCGGCGGCGGCCCCTTCGTCGATCGTCAACGACCCGAGGGAGCCGCCGGAAAACGCCATCCAGCTGCGGCGCGAGGACATCCTCTTCGGTGAAGGGAGAAATATCGTCGAACAATCCTCCCTGCCGAGCACTTCCGACAGCCGGTGCGCGAACCCGTCGCCGATAACGCAGAAGATGCCCGCCCGCGTGACGATCTCGGCGGCCTTGAGTTTGGAACCCATGCCGCCGACGCTGATGTCGTTCTTCGTATCTGACGCGAGCAGGTGCAGCGCATCGGACATCTGTGCCACCACCGGTATATGCTTCGCGCTTCGATCGTCGTTGGGGTTGCGGTCGAACAGCCCGCCGACGTCGGTCAGGTTCACCAGCACCTCGGCCTGCGCAAGGATCGCCATCTGCGCGCCGAGGATGTCGTTGGTCCCAAAGCGGATCTCCTCGACGCCGACCGAGTCGTTTTCGTTGACTATGGGGATGACGCCGTATTCGAAGAGCTGGAACATCGTATTGCGCAGGTTCAAATATCGCTTCTTGCTGCGGAGATCGTCCCAGGTGAGCAGCACCTGGCCGGTCAGGATGTTGTGGGCGTCGAAGCGCGACTGGTAGACGCTCATGAGCCGGTTCTGCCCGATGCCGGCGCAGGCCTGCTGCAAAGGAATCGTCGCCGGACGCTTTGTCAATGCGAGCGCCCGCATGCCGTAGGCGATGGCGCCCGACGTAACGAGGACCACCCGTATTCCCGATTTGTGAAGCGAGGCGCAATCCTCGACGAGCCGGGCAATCCTTGGTTCGCCGCCTTCGGCGGCGAGGATCCGGGAGCCGACCTTGACGACGATGGTTTTAAAGGGGGTCAATTCTTTACGCCGAGACGGAACGCTCATAGGAAGTCCGCGGTAGGTGAGACGTTAAAAATCATGACCGAATGAGAGATAAAAATGGTTGCTCGCCACCACGCCCCGTTGGGAGAAGTCGTGCACAAGCCTTCCATAGCTTATCCTGATGGGTCCGGCAATCGTTTCGATCGCGATCCCGGCCCCGAGCCCAACGGGAGCATTATCGACGAAATCCCGGAGGGTCAGCATCTGCGGGATCAGCGGTGAGGCCTGTCTGCTCCAGACATTCCCCCAGTCGACGGACGAGGTCAGATAGAAATTCTTCCGCACCTCATAGCGGTAGTCCATATGCGCGAGTGCCATCACATCACCATGCAGTGCCAGGGGCTCCAGTCCGATGAAGGGGACGTAATTATAAATTTCAATGTCCTGGTTTGCCGCTTCGGTGAACGATCCGCCCAGATAGAATTGTTCGACCTCGGGCAGCGGGTTCGTGGACCAGGCGAAGCGCACCTGAGGGGAGAAAGTGTGCTTATGGAACAGGGAGATGACCCTGCCCATGCTGCCGTCGAACTTCAGAAAGTCAAGCGTGTCGCCGATGCCTTTGCTGGTGCCGTCGATGGAAAAAATGGATTTGCTTCCCGACGTGGGAAATGAAAATTTATCCATATCGTCCAGCGTAAGCCGCAGCAGGACATCCGGGACGAATTTTAATCCCCATACGTCGTTGAACACGCTGAGGTCGTTCGAACGGATTTTGTAGAGTTCCAGATTTATCCCGCCTGAAAGCATCGTCGATCTCCCGATTTGAAAGCCGAGGAGCGCTAGGGCGCCGTATTTCGCCAGGTTATCCACGGTTTGCAGAAGTGTGGTATCCTGACCCTGCGTCACCGTGGTTATCGCGGTAGTGTCGTTGATGATCTGTTCCGAGGAGGAATAGAACTGCAGCTTTGCAAAATTCGCGAAATTCTGTGAGAGCGGGTGATTCTGGTCGAATTCCAGGGCATACCGTTCCCGCCTGAGTCCATATTGCAGATGGAGGCTGACGCAGATATCGCGTCCGAAAAGGTTTTCATAGGCCGGCTCGATGAATCCTTCGCCCAGATAGTATTCATCGTAGCGCAGTCCCATTCTGATGCGCCAGTAGTTCTTCTCGTCGACCATGATTCGAACGGCGCGCGACGAATCCATGTCCATGTTTACATTGTCAAAAAGATTGGTGGCATAGACAGATGAGATCGCGCCGCGCAGGCGAAGCGGGGATAGCTCCTGTCCGGACTGGAGCCCGGCAATGGTTTCGATGAGATGTGCCGACGTTTTATCGTTCCCCGATACCTGGACATCGCGGATGGTTTCG
The DNA here is from genome assembly GCA_049521335.1 of Chitinispirillaceae bacterium. Lineage (GTDB taxonomy): Bacteria > Fibrobacterota > Chitinivibrionia > Chitinivibrionales > Chitinispirillaceae > BOG-1184. The sequence continues at coordinate 18,978 of JBEKOX010000032.1, read as the reverse complement.
GAGTCCGCCTTCGCGGTAGCGCCTTCGCTCTCGCGAGAATCGATGGCGACCGTGCCGGACGCATGGCCGCCGCCGGGGACGGCAGTATCGTGAATAGCAAGAAGCTTCGACAGCGCATGCATGTTTCGCCGCATGGATTCATAACCGATTCTTACCAGCGTATCGATCTTGCTGAAATCCGTGTTATAGTAGCCGTCGAGGTCCGGGACGATCACGAGATCGGCCTTGCTTTTTTGTGTCGCCCGCTGCTGTTTCATGCCGATCGATACGACCTGGTCCATCAGGCGCACCGGATTTTCAAGGTCTTTCATCCGCCAGAGCGGGGAGGTCACATCGACCGCGACGATGATCCGGGAGCGCTCCTGTACGGCGATATCGACGGGAATGTTGGCGGCAAGGCCTCCATCCATGAGAAGCATGGTATCGATGCGCACCGGCGAGAAAGCGAGCGGTACGCTGCACGATGCACGGACAACGGCGGCGATATTCCCGTGCGTAAATACCACGCGCCTGCCGGACAGGATGTCGGTGGCGACGATGCGCAGCGGGATAGGCAGGCTGTCGAATTGCATATGCGCCCGAAACTGGGCCGGGGCCAGAAGCGGAGCGAGCAAATCGAAAAAAATCTGACCGTGGGAGAGGGAACTCGGCGGGAGCGGTTCCAGGCGGTCACTGAGACGAAGTTCGAACAGGTAATTGACGGGTTCTGTTTTCTGACTTACAAAGAGGCTCTTGCGCTGCGCGGTATTGGCGATGATATCGTTCCAATCCACCGAGCGGGCGATCTGCAGGATGCTGTCCGCCGAGTAGCCCGCGGCATACAGGCTGCCGATGATGGCGCCCATGCTCGATCCGACGATGAGGTCGGGTTTGCAATGCGCCTCTTCGAGCGCTTTCAGAACGCCGATTTGGGAGAGGCCCCGGGAACCGCCGCCGCTCAGAACCAGGGCAAAATTATGGCGAACGGTGTCGTGAACCGACGTCCCGTTGCCGGCGAGAGCGGGAGCGCTCCGTGCAGCAAGCAACACGGCAACCATGAGGGCGGCGCGACCGATTGCACCAATAAAAGGGCATGATGCATTGCGTGCGCGCATCTTTTTTGCCCGGAGTCGTTCCACCTTGTATCTTTTCTCAGATGCCCGTTCGTTTACCGATTGCATTAACGGGTCAACGCATGCGTCGAGGGAGGGTATCATCATTCTCCTGCCGGAAACGATCACGAAACAACAAAATACAATCCTGACAGGGCTTCTTTTCACCGGACTGACCCTCCTACTGCTTGCAACGCCCGTACTTTCCCGCGAAGATTCCACGTCCTTGCAGTCTTCCCAGGCGGCGCTGGGGATTGACGGTGAGGCCTTGACCTATATTGACAATATAGAATACAATACGCCGCAGCGCGCCGGTGAAACGTTTTTCGGCAGTTCTGCGTCCGCCCGATTCTTCTACCGGCCGGTTCCCCAGATGCTATTCGAGGCCGGAGTCTATGGGTTGCGCCGGTTTGGCGACACTCAGTTTTTAAGCCTCGCCATGCCATTCATCAGGGCGCAGTTTACCTCGGAAATCATGATGTTCACCATGGGATCGCTCTCGACGTTCGATGCGCATCTTTTGCCGAATCTTCTCTATCGCCAGGAGTACCGCTTTGATCCCGGTCTCGAGGAAGGCATGCAGCTCGATATGTATGGTCGGCACGTCAACTGGGAGTTATGGGCGGCGTGGGATTCCCTCGACTTACAGAACCAGCGCGAGCATTTCACTGCCGGGAGCGCAACTTCAATCTCGTTTTCGGATTTCTCTTTCCCGCTCTATCTTACCGCTGACCATACCGGTGGCATGCTATATACCTCCGAAGTGCCGGTGCAGGAACATTTCGGCGGAGCTTCCGGAGTCGAATTCAACATCCCGGTCCATGCGGGAGTCAGGGCGGTTTTCGGACAAGTTCTTTTTGCCGGGTCAGACTATCGGATACGGACGGGAAATGGAGAAACCGGACAGGGCGACGGCATTTTTGCCAAAGTGGGAATTTCACCCGGCGGGTTTGACTGTTCGCTTCAATTGTTCAGGGGGCATGATCTCGAAATGCCTCTGGGCGACCCTATCTTTGAGAGTAACATTCCGTACTATGCTCTGGAAATATCGCGCAGTTATACGATCAATAATCATCTGCAAGCGTTGGGCGGATGGCGGTTCGAAACGCCGGATGTGACTACTCTTTCCGAATGGATCAATTGGCCGTGCTATCGTTTCTGGCTTGCGCTCCGAGGAGAGTTCATGAAGGGTTTTTAGCGCCATCCCGCGTGCCTTGACACAACTGCCCGATGTATTTCCAACGTTCTGTTTCAGATCGCCTCGGTGCGAGGGGGTCATACCCTGCCGCTGTCTTTTGCTCCGATCCTGATCGATGTAACTGACAACCGCAAACTGGAATCCGGAACATCAGCGCTCATGAGCGGCTCCCATTTTACCATTGCAATAGTACTCTCCCTTGCCGAAATCTTCGGTCTCATGGCCATCGGCGGGCTGGGCAGGCGCCTCAACTATATCGACGATGACGAGGTCGATCGCTGGTCGCGGATGGTGCTCGATTTCCTGAATCCGGCCTTTGTTTTCGCCTCGGTTACCGCCGGTTTTAGAACCAGCTGGCATTCGGACCTCTGGATACTGCCGATACTCGGGTTCGGCATTTCGGCGGGAGGAGCGATCATCGGGCTCGGTTTGCGGTATGGGCTGGGAACCAGGGACAGCGACACGCATCGAACTTTTCTCTATTTCTGCGCTGTCAATAATTACGTCTTTCTTCCGGTTGTCATTATACAGAATATCTGGGGCAAGGCGATGCTTGCCGATCTTTTTTTCCTGACCCTGGGATCCACGGTCGCCAACTGGACGATCGGGATCGGGGTTCTCGGCATCACGAGTCTCAAACAGATGGGCCGCAATCTGGCAACGCCGACGCTTGGCGCCACGCTGGCCGCACTCATCGTCGCCTGGTGCGGTCTTGCCGATCATATTCCCCTGGTTGTCGATCATATTTTAACGAGGGCGGGCTCGGCTGCCGTTCCTATGTTGCTCGTGCTCTCCGGCGCATCGCTTTTCAGGCGTTCGTCGTTTCGCTTGACCTGGAAGATCGTGTATGTAACGATCGTCCGGCTCATCATCCTTCCTGCCATCATGATAGCCGCGCTCAGAATGTTTCCACTCTCCCGGGAGGTTTATTCGATCGCTGTCCTTGTCGCGCTCATGCCGCTTGCCGTATCGTCGGTGATCTATATTCGTCTTTACGGAGGCAACCCGGAGTTCGCGGCCGGAGCATCGCTGTTCAGCACCTTTGCGGCGATTATCACGGTGCCGGCAGGGCTCCTGTTTCTGTTCAGGTGAAGGGAGCGGCAGAAGCTCTTTTTTTTGCAAAAATCTTGCCGTGACCTGCGTCGCTACCTAATTTCAAATGCCTATGCCCCTTATCGCCGTCAATTCGCTCTCATTCGGATACGCTCCCGGCTCCCGGGCGCTCGAAAACATCTTTCTGGAAGTGGAGGAAAAGTCCACCTGGGCCATCATAGGGAAAAATGGCAGCGGTAAATCCACGCTCCTCAAATGCCTCTGCGGTTTGCTGCGCAGCCGGGCCGGGGCAATAACCATTCAGGGAAAACCCCTCGGTTCCTTTCGGCCCAGGGAACTGGCCCACCTGATCGCCTTTGTTCCGCAGGCGCATAATCGACTATTACCCCCATTTTCGGTCAGGGACTTCGTCATGCTCGGGCGATTTCCTTTTCAGGGTTTCTTCGCCCTTCCTTCCGGGAAGGACAAGACCATCGTGGATGCCGCGCTCCAGCTTACCGACACCGGGGCTCTTGCCGACCGGATTCTGACGACTCTGAGCGGCGGGGAACTGCAGCGGGTGTTTCTGGCCTCTGCCGTGGCGCAAAAGACTGCCATTCTCCTGCTCGATGAGCCGATGGCATTCCTCGATCCCATGCACCAGGAGTTGATTCAGCGCTCCATCGACCGAATTCATGAAGAATTTTCCACGACCATCATCGCGGTGACGCATGATGTCAATCATGCACTCAACCGGTTCACGCACGTTTGCGCCCTGTCGCTGGGAGCTCCGTACTATGAAGGTACGTGCGATAATTTCAAGGGATCCGCGCTTAGGCTGTTACATGATATCTATTCTATTCCATTTTATGAAATAAGGGGTCATGATAATCGTCACCGTTACTATCTGCCCGAAAGTTTTTTGACATGATTGCGACGACGTATCGGAAAGCAAGCACGCTTGGCTTACTGGGGGGCGTGACGGCGGTAATAGTCATCGCGGCCTCCTTCATCGGCATGCAGGCGCTCACTCCCTGGTCGATTACCGCGGGGTCGATCGATTACGAGATTTTCTGGCGGATGCGGGTGCCGCGCATTCTGGCGGCGTTTCTTGCCGGTTCAGGGCTTGCTCTGTGCGGCATGGTATTCCAGGCGATTTTTCGCAATCCGATGGCCGATCCTTTCACGCTCGGGACGGCGAGTGGCGCTTCCTGCGGCGCTGCCGCGACCGTTTTGGCCGGGTTTACCGGTGCGGTACTTGGAATACCGGTGGTCTCCATCGGAGCTTTCATCGGCGCTGCGATTGCCATGGCGGCCGTGAGTATCATCGCTTCGGCCAGACGGACCACCGGCAGTCTCACCATGCTCCTGACCGGGATTGCGGTCAGCTTTCTTTTTTCAAGTCTGCTCATGTTCATTCAGTACGTAAGCAATTTCCGCGACTCGTTTCAAATCGTGCGCTGGCTCATGGGCGGGCTTCAGGCGACCAGCTACGGGGCGGTGATTACCCTGTTCGCCTTCTGGTGCGTCGGCGTCGCCCTGATAAGCGTACAGCTTCCGCGACTGGATCAACTCCTGGCGGGAGAGGATCTTGCGCATAGTCGCGGCGTCAACGTCGTTTTTGTCCGTCAGTGGCTTCTCGCCGCCGCCACGCTGCTCATTGCCGGAATCGTGGCCGTATGCGGGCCTATTGGATTTGTCGGGCTCATGGTCCCGCATATCTGCCGCAGGCTGATCTCCGCAAACCATCTCTTGCTCGGGCCCGCCTGCGTGCTGGTCGGCGGAAGTTTTCTCGTTATCGCCGACACGGTGAGCAGGATCATCATCGCCCCGGCCGAAATGCCGGTCGGCGTGCTTACCGCGCTTATCGGCGGACCGTTCTTTCTCTGGCTTCTATTTGGAAAGAGAAAGAACGATGAGGAATTTTAAAATAAAGAAAAAAGAAGTCTACGAGGGGGAATTTTCCCGCAATAACTATTTTTTCCAACGCATACAAGAAAATCTCATGCAAGGAGTTCCATGAATTTCATCGAAGAGCTGCAGTGGCGCGGGATGATCCACGACAAAACGCCGGGAGTCGAAGAATTGTGTAAACAAGGCGGCGTCACCGGCTATGCGGGGTTCGATCCCACGTCATCGTCCCTCCATATCGGCAATCTGATCCCGATAATGCTTCTCGTCCATTTTCAGCGCAGCGGCAACCGGCCCATCGCGCTCATTGGCGGTGCGACCGGCATGATCGGCGACCCATCAGGGAAATCGGAGGAGCGGCAACTCCTGTCCATGGAGGTCATCCGGTTCAACCAGGAGCGCCTGAAAGCGCAGCTCGAACGATTTCTCGATTTCTCTGGAAGCAATTTTGCCGAAATCGTCAACAACTACGATTGGTTTCGAGAAATAAGATTCCTCGAATTCCTGCGGGACGTGGGGAAACTTCTGACGGTCAACTATATGGTCGCTAAGGATTCTGTCAAGGGACGATGGGAAAACGGCATTTCGTTTACGGAGTTCAGCTATCAGCTGCTCCAGGCTTATGACTTTCTTTGGCTTTACAAAAATAAAAATTGCCGGCTTCAGATCGGCGGTTCCGATCAGTGGGGAAACATCCTTTCCGGGACCGAGCTTATCCGGCGCACATCCGGTGGCGAAGCGCACGCGATCACCTCTCCGCTCTTAACGCGCTCCGACGGGAAAAAATTCGGAAAGTCAGAAGAGGGGGAGAGTATCTGGCTCGACCGCACCCGGACATCACCCTATAAGTTTTATCAGTACTGGCTTAATATCACCGACGCGGATGCACCCAGGCTTCTCCAAATGTTTACGCTCTTTTCCCGGCAGGATATCGAAGGCCTTATAGACGAACAGAGGTCAGCTCCGCACGAGCGTCCCATGCAGAAAGCGCTCGCTCGCGACATAACGGTGCGAGTGCATTCGGAGCAGGATTACCTATCGGCGGTCGAGGCCTCGGAAGTGCTCTTCGGGAAGGGAACGACCGATACGCTGCGCCATTTATCCGAAGAGGACTTCCTTTCGGTGTTTGGGGGGGTGCCGCAGGCGGACATCCCCAGGGCGACCATCGAGGCGGGCGTTCCGGTCATCGATTTCGTGGCCGGGGAGATCGCATTTTTCACCTCGAAAGGGGAGGCCCGCAGGATGATTCAGCAGGGCGGCCTTTCGGTGAATAAGGAAAAAATCAGCGACCAGAACGCAATTATCGGCCATGAGCAGGTGTTGAACGGGAAATATGTGCTGTTGCAGAAAGGCAGGAAATCATATTGTCTCGTGCGGGTTGTCTGACATTCGCCTCACCCCTTAATCAAGTACCTCTCACAAGGCCTGTCATCATCAAATTCCGCTATGTCCGGCGATCACTTTTATACCTATTCACTTTAAGCTCGCCACGTACACGCTGTCGTTCGTTATCTTCTAATTCTTGTACCTTAAACTTTCCCTTTCGGGAGCTCCCTTAAGCAGAAATTCAAACACTTCATAGGACATGCGTTTCCGAAGCACCTTTTTGGCGATTTTAATCAGGTAAAAAGCTTTTAATATCGCTCGGGAAATAGGCGAATGGAACTTTGACAGGTAATAGTAATACGATATGACGTATTCCTTATCAAGCGAAACATTCCGCTCCTGCATACTTCCCCATCCGATGTGAATAAATTTGGCTTGTGGCTCAAGATAGGTTTTCCATCCTTTTTTTCTGAATCGCATGCACAAGTCTTCTTCTTCACACTCCAGAAAATATCGGGTGTCGAAACCCCCGATTTCTTTAAAACAAGAGGCCCTCACGAACAGTGCGCTTCCCGTAGCCAATGGCACGCTGATGGATTGGTTATAGAGCTGTTTACGATTGGGATATAAATCCTTATTGATAAAACCCATAAAGCCGCTTCCCAGTAGTATTGTACACGCCGAAGGGAAATAACCAAACGAAGGTTGCATTTGACGCCGTGCATTAAACATTTGTGCCGTTGACACTCCAGCATCGGGGGTTCGTTCCATAAACGCGGACAAAATAGAAAGTACGTCGTTGATTAATACGCAATCGTTATTCAGAAAGAAGTAATAATCGGTAAGCGCAGATGCGTCGGCAACTCCAGCCATGTTCCCGCCGGAAAATCCATTATTTGCCGGACTTTTCACCAACTTAACCATCGGGAAAATCGTCAGAGAGTCGAGTTTCTCCTTATCGGAAGCCTTGGAATTGTTATCCACCACTATAATTTCGAAGTCGACAGGGCCTTTGGTTTGCTCAATAATAGATTTGATGCAATCACGAGTAAATTCAAACGAATTAAAATTTATGATAATAACCGATACAAAAGGGAGGTTTGTTTTCATTTATTTCCTGAAAATACCGATTAGTTTTTGAGGCGACAGTGTAATTCAGTGGTAAATATGCCTTGAGACTATGAGCGTCTCGTCCCGTCTCTCAACCGCACCCCCTTTTGTCCGGACGACCATCCGCTTCAAGGCATTGTGATTATTGCCCGGGCATGCCCGGTGAGGGAGGAATTATGGTTTGTTTTTCAACAGTTTTTCCCGCTCATAGTGCAAGATAGGATCGCATTTGCCCGGGTATTTCTCGGTTACCTTGTCGGTACAGCCCGAGGGAGACAGTTTGTTACAGGTGAGACAAACATTGCCGTACCACTCATCGGAAATACCGGCAGGCTTATTGCCATGTTTTCCGTCCGTTGAAGTGTCAAGCGAGTTCAATTTGCGGATAATACCTTGAGCCACGCCCGCGAGCTGCTGCGTCTGTTGCTGCGGCGCCTGCCGCGCAATGACCTGGAGATAAAGGGCGAGCGCCTCTTCTATCAGGACTTTTTCGTCATTGGATAACGGCATTAGAACCTCCTGAAATTGGTAAAATACTATTTTTTCACGAAGGTTATTCCATCCTTGCGGAGCCACTCTTTGCCAAACGTTGTTTTTATCTGTACCGGAAATATGTGCCGAAGCCCGTTCGCCGAAGGTATCTTGAAAAACCGACTTGCCCGGATTGGCAGGAACGACATCACTGTCGCTTCCATGGGAATTCATGCAAAGGATGGCCAGAAAGCTTTGAAGGACGTCGTTGCCGCCTGCAGTGAACAAACCATCGATATTTCCGGCCATGCCTCGCGCTCACTTGATTACGAAGAGCTGAGCCGAGCGGATTTTATCTTCGTGATGGAAGCTTACCATAAACAAAACGTGCAGATGTTTGTCCCGCAGGTTTCCAGCCGGGTATTTCTTCTCGGGGCGTGGCCTGCCATGGAACGGCGTACAAGCGAGATCCCTGACCCTGTCGGCAAAGGCTTCCGTGAATGCCGGAACATCCTTACCCGTATTGCGTACCACGTTGACCGTATCATGCCCTATCTGCTCGCTGAAACGATATGAAGTATTGAGGAGCGCCATGCTGAACATCATTCCTTGTTTTCTCGATTCCAACAACCCCCTTATTGTCGATGGCACAACCCTCGGCTCGTTGCTCGCGGCCGCCGGCAAGGAGCATCTGTGGGAACCCCGTCATGGGCCGGACGACGTGGACGTGGTCGTCATCCACAGCGTGTGTGCAGAAGCCCTGAATCCCGTCGATCGCTTCGACAGCCGGTGGATTCTGAAAATATTCTGCGATTACGGCGTTTCCAGCCATTACTTGATCGAGCGCAACGGTACGATTCTCGGTCTCGTTCCGGAAGAGACGAAAGCATGGCATGCGGGAGGGAGCATCATGCCGGAGCCGGATAATCGCCGCAACGTGAATGAATTCTCAATAGGGATCGAGCTTACCGCTTCGGCATTATCCGGATTTACCGAGTTACAATATCGGCGGCTCGCGCTGGTATGCGCCGATATCGAGCGTCGACACGGCAGGCATTTCACCTATTGCGGCCATGAGCAGATTGCCGGACAGCGGGCCGTGAAGCTCGGCCTGCGGCAGGATAGTAAAACGGATCCCGGGCCCGCCTTTGAATGGCGCGTTTTTTCCAATTTGATCGATGCGGAACGCGAATCCGGCAGTTTCGCGTTCCGGGATTGACCGGAAGCGGGACGGGTGCTACTATGATAAAAGCGAAATTTCCACACGGGTTCTTGCAATAGGCTCTTTCAATATATCATTTTATACATCTAAGTCTTAAGGGGATTAGTTTTGGAACCATAACTGAAGCATCTTTTGAAGAAAGCATCCGGTCGGTATCGACGCCCGTCGGTGCCCTTAACTGTGTTTAAAAGGAGCCTCACCCATGCCGTGTTTTCCACTCAGTCGTTACAGTGTAGCAGCCGTATATTTTATCCTTGCCGCTTCCTGCTCCATTTTTTCGGAGCCGACACTCGATAAGCTGATCGCGGAAAAGAAGTACAAAGAAGCGATTGATTATGCGGAAGATAAAATTCCGTCGAGTCAACGTGATGCGGCTACGTGGGTGGAACTCGCGCAGGCAAATGAGGCGACAGGTAATCCGGAGAAGTCCCTCGCCTGCTACCTTGTCGCCTGGAGGTTGGACCAGTCCAACTATCAGGCGATGCTTGGGGCCGCAACCGTCTATAACGAGCTGGGAGAGTCCGAAGAAGCGCTCAACATGGCCAAAAAAACGCTTGACAAAAACTTTACCGCCGAGGCCTCATGGCAATATGCCAAGGCTTGTATCGCGCTCAATCGTTCTGTGGAGGCGAAGGCGGCGCTCGAAAAGGTTATTCAGGGCGATTCGGGCAATGCCATTGCCAATAAAGAGCTCGGCAATATTTACTTTAACGAAAAAGCATGGCAGAATGCGCTGCCGCTCCTCAAAAGATCCTACCTGAGAGGTCCGAACGCCGAACTTGACTATAAGATCGGCAAAGCCTTCACCGGGATCGGAATGCCGGATTCGGCGATCGCCCATCTGAACGAGGCCATAGCCAAGGGGAATGCGCCGGACGATGCGACTCTTTTGCTCGCCCGCGCTCTCTACGGTCGGGAGAATTACGGCGAGGCGTGCGCTCAATACGGCAAGCTTGCCGGCAGGGGGATGGTAGCGCTTGATTTTTACCAAGCTGCCGTGGCTGCCGGAAAGAGCGGTAATGCCGCTGCTGCCGTGGCGTACTACGAAAAAGCGACGTCGCTTTTCGGAACGGAGAAAAGCAAAGAGGCGCTTTTATCCCAAGTGAAAGTGGCGGGAGCCCGGATGGAGAAAAAAGCCTACGCCCAGGCCCTCTCGAACTACTTGTTCGTGGTTGATGCCGACCCCCACGCGGCAGTGGTGCCCGATATCTATTTCCTGCTTGCCGATGTCTACCAGGCGCAGAATAACGGCGCGCAAGCCATCGCAACGCTTGAAAAATACCTTTCCATCAACGACAAAAGCGTCGAGACCTATGCACGCCTTGCCGATCTCTATCAGAAAAGCGGCATGACCGAAAAAGCGAAGCACACCCTCGAGACTATTATTTCCCTGTCGCCCAACGATCCGTCGGTGTACCTGACGCTCGGACAGTACTACCTGAAGGCTAAAAAGTATGCCGATGCCTACACCCAATTTGATAAGAGTAATACGCTGAAGAAGAGCGCGCCAGCGCTGAGCGGCGTGGCCATTGCCGCGTTTAATCTCAATCGCTTTGAAGTCGCCAAGGATGCCGCAAAATCCGCGCTTGCTCTGAACGATACACTCTGGGATTCCCATGCGATTCTTGCTGATATCCTGATGCAGGAGAAAGACTACCTTGGAGCCGTTTCGCATGTCGAATTCATGGTAAAGACCGAACCGGCCAACATCGAGTACAAAGAGCGGCTTGCCGTCTGTTATGAACAGAATAATGAAAAGGCGAAGCTGCTTGATCTTGACAAAGAGATCGTTTCAAAAAGTGCCGTGGATGTGCCATCGAGAATGCGGCTGGCGCGTGATGCCGATGCGCATAATGACCTGGCCGCAGCGCAGAAACTTTACAAAGAGGTCATCGCCCTCCAGCCGAAGAATGAAGAAGCGCTCTATCGGCTCTATGAGATCTCGATGGGCAAAAAAAACCTTGCTGAAGCCGCGGACTATCTCGGTCGTTGTCTCGAAATCAAACCGACCGCAGAAGGAGAGCGCGATTACGGCGATATACTGTATCAGATCAAGGATTACGATAAGGCGCTCACTGCCTATCGTACTGCAATTAAGTTGAATCCGGCCATCAAGGGATTTTATAAGCGTTACGCCGAGATCGTTGTTGCCAAAGGCCAGCAGGAGGAGGTCATTACAGCGCTTTCAAATGTCATAAAATCGGGAGAGGCGGATATCGGAACTTACCAGACGCTCGCAATGATCTACCAGAAAAAGGGTGATTACCCTAAAGCAACTGAAATGTACCAGAAAGCGCTGCAGATCGATCCGCAGAGCATTGACGCTCTTGCGTCCATGGCGGCCTGTCAGGCTGCGGCAGGTTCAACCAACGATGCCATTATCTCCTATGAGCAGGTTGTCATGATGGATACCGGCGCCACGGAGGCATACCGCGAACTCGGCGATATCTATTACAAGCAAAACGATATGCCCGCTGCGGCAAAGAACTATAAGCGTTACCTGGCAAAGGTGCCGCTCGACCAGGTTATCGCGAAAAAGCTGGGGAAATATGCCTTCGATTCCAAAGATTATGCCGGCGCCATAAAATACCTGTCCGCTCTTCAGTATCAGACCGAAAATGACGCGGAATACGCCCTTATCTACGCTGCCGCTTGCGACGAAACCAAGCAGTACAAAGCAGCCATTAAGGTACTTGAACCGTTGCGCGCGATGAAGTTCTCAGAAAAGGTCAATCGGTCCATACTCAAGGCGCTTGCGGAATCCTACGAAAGCGACGGTCAGGATCAAAATGCTGCGGAGGCCTATGCGGCCTACTGCGCGATTCCGGGGACAAACGATCCCGATGCCTCGTACAAAGAGGCGTTTCTGCAGGAAAAATCCAACCCTGCCGCTGCCAGGAAGATATACGAAGCCAGCATCGTGAGGTTCCCGAAGGATTATCGGAATTTCCTGCGTTTGGGCATTATTCTTTCGGCCAAGAAGGAGACGCTCCCCAGGGCGGTTGGTCTGCTTAAAAAGACCGCGGCGCTTGCCGAATCGGTTCCTGAGGTGTGGCTTGAACTTGGAAAGGCCTACCGCGAACAAGGAAATCTGGATAATGCGCTCGACGCATACCGCAAATACAACAAGAGTGATCCGCAAAATCCCGAGGTAAACAAGCAGATAGGACTGATCCTCGCAAATAAAGACTCGCTGACCGAAGCGCTTACCTTTCTTGAAGTCGCCAACATGCTTATGCCCAACGATCCCGATGTCATGGCAGCCATGGCCAAAGGGTACAGCATTACCAATCGGCAGGAGATGGCCATTGAGCTTCTTAAGAAAGCCAAGGCAGGCAAACCGAATGATCCGGATATCCGCTACCAGCTATTCGATCTTTACCGAAAAACCGGGCAGGATAAAAAAGCCGCTGGCGAGATTAAAGACCTCATTGAGCTTAAGCACGACAACAAGTATCTGCAGGCTTATGCAGAGGTCAGTATCGCACTCGGCGATCTGAAGACCGCAGAAAATACCGTTGAAGACATTCTGGCGACCGAAGCGGACAATATCGGCGTACTCATGTTGAAAGCGAAAATCCAGGAGCTCAATAAAAATTATAAGGACGCGATTGATACTTATACGGAAATCCAGAATATAAACCCGAACTATGCTCCCTCCTTGTGTGAACGTGCGAATATTTATCTGGCGCAGTCCAAAGTAAAATGGGCCGAGACATTTTATCTGCGAGCGCTGAAGGCGGATCCCAAATATGCCCTTGCCGAACTTGGCCTTGCTCGTCTGGCAAAGCTGGTGAAGGATCCGCAGGCATTTCAGGAACATTTGCAAAAGGCTCTTGCACTCGATCCGACGAATCAGGAGATACTCGAAGAACAGAAGGCGGCAAAATAACTTTTCCGGTGGCCTTTATGAGTTGTTTGGGCCACATTAATTAAGGGGAGAGAGTTCATCTATTTCAGTCTTTGGGGCGGCCCTGTGCAAGGTCGCCCCAAAACATATTGGCGGCGGTTCTGAGAGCATCGCAAGGGCGCCTATTTCCGGGAGAAGCAGTTCTCGCCATGCTGAATAATCACAATAATCCAAGTTCAGAGACGTAGTAATGGTAAATGATCCTGAAGATAATATTGAAAATCAGAAGTTTTTCGATCTATGGCTGAAGGGTGACTCCCAAGGCTTCTCGGGCCTTTACGAGAAATATAAGAATCAGGTATTCGGTTTTTTGATTAAAATGACCGGGGAGCGAGAGGTCGCTGAAGACCTGCTGCAGGAGACGTTTCTTGCTGCGTATCGAAATGCGGTGCAGTTCGATCGTTCAAGAAGCTTTCTGAGCTGGCTTTTCGGAATAGCCCATAAGAGGACGATCGATTATTTTCGCCATGCGCGGGTGGAGACCGATCATCAGGAAGAGGCGGTTGAATCGGTGGGAAGCCGCATGGGTCTTCCTGACGAACATATTGAAAATGCGAATATGCGGCAGATCATTTCAGCTGCAGTGGAAAAATTAGATCCTTACCAGCGGGAAGTTTTCATGTTAAGGGAAATCGGCGGGGTACCATTCAAGGAAATAGCTGAAATCATGAATTGCCCGATAAATACCGCACTGGGTCGTATGCGGCTGGCTTTAAAAAATATTCGCAAGGATCTTCAGAAAAGGGGGATCGATGGAGTGTCCTAAGTGGGAAGAGCTCGGCTTGTTGTTCAGCGCAAACGAGTTACCGCCTGATGAAACAGCTGAATACCGGAAGCATCTCGAAGTCTGCGCGTCATGCAGAAGTGAATTGACTATCTACGAATCGGAGCGCAGGCGTTTCTATTCCACGGAAATGCTGTGTGATGCCCCCTCCGCCGCAATCGACCGTGAAATCCTGCGTGTGTGTTCGGATCCGCGTCGTAAGGCAGCGGGGATGGTGTTCTTCCCGGCATTCGTGCGGAAGTCGTTTGTGCCGATAATGCTCTTTCTTATGGGTTTTATTACCATTGGGTACATCACTTTCAACGTCAACAACGCGAAGCAGCTAAAGAGCCTTGCCGTGCAAAACCAGGCCACGCACGCCTTGCAAGTGGTCCAGCCCGTTCCAGCCGTCCAGGCTGTTGCTGCAGCTGCAGCCGACAGCCAAAATAAGTCGATTACAACAAATTTTGCCGCTACACGGGGAAATCTTAATGATAAAGGAGTGATTACCGTCGATCTGAAGAAACAGCCATAACTATCACTATCCCCATTTTAAGGCTTATAGCTTTAGGATGCGAGGAAAGGCATGAGAGTATAAAAGGAGTCTTTTGCACGAAAGTGGTGCAAAGGGCTCCTTTTTTAATCTCTATGAGTCTGGCCATTAATAATTCGCTCTGCTACGAACGGGCGTCGAGCAGTAGAGCTTTGCTCTGAATAAGAACCATGAATTAATTCTTTTCGTGGGTAATGGTTCGCCGTAACCATCATCATTAGGTACTACGGTGGTTTGTGAGAGAGGTCACGGGAGGGCCTTGCCCTCTCTCCTCCTCAATTATGAATGGGACAGTCTCTTAAGGAGGGAATCGATGAAGAGAAGTTTGGCGGCTCAGGCAATTGAAAAAATGATGACCGGAATCGGCCTATGTGCCATGTTTGCTGCGGTTACGGAAAGTGCCACGCATTTGACGTTTCTTGATACACTGAACCGGGGAAAAGAGGTCTGTATTACCGACGCAGACCTTTCTGCTTTGTGGTCGGTTTCGCGGATCAAGGCAACCTCTATCGTGGAGCGGCAGCGGGAGAATGGCGTTGTGCCGTCTCGATTTAAAATCCAGGTGCTCGCAGCACAAACCGAAGATGAAGTGCAGATCGTGAAAAAAGAGCTTGAAGGAAAAATCGACCTTCCAGTGACCATTGCCTTCGAAACACCTTTATTTAAGCTTTTTGTCGGCGATTTCAGCAGCAAAGATACGGCGGAAAAATGCGTTGCGAAGCTCCGAGAGATGGGATACGACGATGCCTGGGTGGTCAGAAAAGCGGTAGCCCAGCATTGATCGTTTAATAAAACAACCTGCTGCGGCAAGATTTTTCTTTTCTGCATAGTGGAAATTTCTTATATTGTCTAAGGCGTGTCATATTCGATTTATCATGCGGATGGTTTCGACGCTATTTTAATGGCGAACCAGCAGGTAGTAGATGAGAGCCGGGTCCTGATCGCGGCGCGCGTTTATTGATGCAAAAAATGTGTTATAGTGCATAAATCTCAGGAGAGTGGTATGTTTTCAAAATTCAGCGGATGGTATTGCTGGTCGTTTTTTCTATCGGCGTGTCTCGCGTTTCCTGTAGTATCTCAGGCTCAGTCGCTCAAACGCAAGGCCGGATTCGATCAAAACTGGAAGTTTTATCAGGGTGATCCGGGAACGGGCGCTGCTGCGACCACGTATAATGACGCTTCATGGCAGGTGGTGTGCATACCCCATTCAGCATCGTATGATTCCGTTACGGTTGCAGCAGAGTCCGATTTTTATGCGGGTACCGTTTGGTACCGGAAAACATTTACGTGTCCGGCAAAGGCCCATAAGGTTTTTATTGAATTTGAGGGGGCCATGCAAACCGCCACTCTATGGATAAACGGGGACTCCATCGGCCAACATATCAATAGCGGCTACACACCGTTCTGTTACGATATTGGCAACCATTTAAACCCCGGAACTACCAACGAAGTGGCGCTTCGCCTCAACAATGTAAAAAGCCCGGACATCCCGCCTGGCGGGACCTCGCCCGACTATAACCTTTACGGCGGACTGAGCAGGGATGTCTGGCTTCGGTTCAAGGATAGCGTCTATATCCCCGTCAATACACAACAGATCCTGACGCCTAATGCGTCGGCGGCAAGCACGCAGATCCGCGCTAAAACCCAAGTGGTGAACAGTTCGACATCCGCGCAGAACGCTACGGTCGTCATCACCCTTCTCGACGCCACAAATACTGTCGTTACTTCGGATTCAGCATCGCAGAATCTGCCTGCAAACGGCAATTACACCTATGATATTACGGCGAGAAACGCGGTTACCAACCCGCACCTCTGGTCACCTTCCAGCCCCTATATGTACTCGGTCCAGACGCTGGTGAAAGTTAATGGAGCCGTGGTTGACAGCGTCGTGGAACCCTGCGGAGTGCGATGGTTTTCATGGTCGGTTTCCAATGGATTCTCGCTCAATGGCTCCCGGTTTGAAATCAGGGGTATGTGCGTCCATCAGTTTGAAGGTTGGGTCGGGAATGCCACGTCGGATGAGCGGTACTACCAGGAAATCAAAGTGTTGAAGGCCATGGGTTGCAACAGCATCCGCTGCTCGCACTATCCACGCGCCCAGGCATTTTATGATGCCGCCGATCAGATGGGAATTTTGCTGTATGTCGAGCAGCCAAGCTGGGGGTGGGGCGTCAACCCGACCGCTACCTGCTGGGCAAGGATGGATAGCTGCGTCAAGGAGATGGTGATGTCGGCCAGAAACCACCCCAGTATTTATGCCTGGGGATTGTACAATGAGCCGGTGCCACTTGGCGGCGCCAGCGGCACCCCAACCGATTTTACGCCCTATATGACCATCTTGAACAACATGGCTCATTCACTGGATTCGACCAGAGTGACCTCCACGGCTAACATAAACAGCCCCTATGACCCGAGCATTACGGTGCCTGACATCGTGGGCTTGAACTATGCACAAAACACGGGCGGCTATTCCAGCAATGGCATAAACACCGACAATATGCCATGGGTCGGTACCGAATCGAGGATTACCAGCACATTCACGGCACTTTCCGCCCGCGGGAGCCTTCTGGACCTCGATACAACGAACAATGTCGATAATAGCGGCAATGCCGCCAGCGAGTGGAACTATTTTAATTTTACCCTTGCTACTTCCGGGCAGTTGGCGGGAGGACATTTCTGGTGTTTCAAGGACTATAGTTCCCCGGATAATACCGTTGGCTTTGAGGGCGTCACCGACAGGTTTACGGTGCCAAAAGTCATCTATTGGATGTTCCGGCAGGAGTGGACCGGCCTTGCGCCCGACTATCCCCGTCCGGGGACCGCGACGACCATCGACCTTGAGGCCGATACCAACGCGCTCTATGCGAGCGGTTCAGATTACTTTCTCATTACCGCGGCGCTGCGCGATGCAAACGGCCACCAGATTTCATCTGATTCAGGCGAGGTCGCCTTTACCATCAGCGATCCTGCCAAGGCCGGATTTTTCGGCGGCAATTTCATAAAAGCCTATGGCGGGCGGGCGGGCGGGTTCCTGCGCACGACCACTTCGTCCGGTACGTTTACCGTGATGGCAAGCTATCCGGGCATTACCGTCCAGCCGACCATTACGCTGACTACCCTGCCGTTACCTGTAGAAACTTATTATAATACAGGAACTTCCGTCCTCAGACAGCAGGCTCGCCCGATTGAAGCGTACAAGTTAACCGTCATGGCAGGCGCCAGAGGGTTTTCTTTCCGCTGTCCTCCCGCAGCCGGCATCTTGCGTATCGTCGATTGCCAGGGCAGGTCGGTTTATGTGAGCGGCGTGCAGAAGAACGCCTCGCTGTTTATTAATCGCCATGCGTTGGGAAGCAGACTCTTCTACGCGGTGTGGGAGGGCGGCGATCAGAAGCTGGTTTCCCGCATCAATACTACCGATTGAGAATATGGAAGCTTTAGGCTAATGCCAATCTGAAACAACCCCCAAAGGATCAAATAAATTTTCCCGTAGCTTACTGCGAGGGAAGTTCATTGACGATGAATTCATGTAACTTTTCTTTAGCCATTCACTATAATTTGAAATCGATTCACATTAATTTAGTCTTTTTTAGGCTGGCAATAATTATCTTGCATAAAGAAAATGAGTTTATTTATGGATAATCTAGAATATTCTGTTGTAGAAGCAATAAAAAAGGAGGATTTATCTTCGTTGTCGGAAGATTATGGAGAAGTATTGTTTGATTCGCTTATGCAAGACGGCACTTTAAAAGATATCCCGATTGTTCATACAATAGTGGCCTTAACGAAATTAGGCATTGATATTAAAAATAGAATTTTTGCCAAGAAACTTATAAAGTTTTTAATTTCATTAAAAGATATAAGTCAGCAGGACAGGGAGACAATGATTCTTAAGTTGGAAAGAGATAATTCGTTTAAAGATAAAGTTGGAGAACATATACTTTTACTTTTAGATAAGTGCAATGACATGAGTAAGCCGACTCTAATTGGAAATGCTTTTAAGTCATATATTCAAGGCAGAATAACTGCTCTGGAGTTACGGAAAATAAATTTTGGAATCGATTTGCTTTTTACTCCGAATATTCAATATTTAAAGGATTTTTATGCCGACAGAGTGAATCAATTATCTGAGGATATACACCAGAATCTGTCATTTTGTGGGTTTGTATACATCCAATCAGGATATGATGGTTTAATAGTAGGAAAATGTAAAATAGGGGAGCTTTTTGTGACTGAAGTGATTAAGAACGAGCCTTAATTAGAAACAGTATTTAATAAGGGTCTGTAAGAATTTCTGTGTAAGTGGGATTTGTCATTTTGGGATTCGGTTTTCAAAAATAATGGACATTTGATTGATGGCGGTTCCCCAGCCCCGGATCGGCATGGTCCATTTC